>JABJKO010000202.1 GCA_018660305.1 Rhodospirillaceae bacterium | reverse complement strand
CTCTGCCAACTGAGCTATGCGCCCGTGGACCGGTTGATAGCAAAGGGCGGCGGCTTTGTCACTAGTGTCCTAGATCAGAAGTTCCTGGTATCCAGGACGGGCTTCCGGCAAGGAGTGTGGCGCGCCGTGATGCTGGAGCATCACAAGGGCCGCACGACGATGATCGGGGGGACGGGACAAACGATCCTGGGTACTACGAACTTCTGATCCAAGACACTAGAGCAATATCCAGCTGGAAATCACCGGTTTGCGCGGCGGCAATCGGCGACCGTTGGAGCCTCAGCTCTCTCCCGAGCTATGGCGGCCGATGCGGACGTCGCGATGGACATAGGCGCACATGATAAAGCCAAACCCGATCATCAGCGACAGCATGGCGGTGCCACCATATGACACCAGCGGCAGCGGGATGCCGACAACCGGCACGAGGCCCATGACCATGGCTATATTGATGAACACGTAAAAGAAAAACGTTCCGATGATGCCGAGGGAGATCAAGCGTCCAAACTGGTTGCGAACCCGCAGCGACACGGCAAATCCATAGATAATCACCAGGATATAGATCCCGATCAGGATAAGGCCGCCGGCCATGCCGAATTCCTCGGCAAGCATGGTGAAAATAAAATCCGTCTGTTTCTCGGGAAGAAAATTGAGATGGCTCTGGGTGCCGTTCAGGAACCCTTTTCCGAACATGCCGCCGGATCCCAGCGCGATCTTGGATTGCAGAATATGATAGCCGGCTCCGAGGGGATCGCTCTCCGGATCCAGAAAGGTGAGAATCCGCTTCTTCTGATAGGAATGCAGAAACGTCCAGGCCACGGGAAGCGCGGCCAGGGCAGCCCCAATGACAACGGCAAATTTCCAGGCACGGACACCGGCCAGAAAGAAAATCACCCCGGCCGACATGGACAGCATGATGGCGGTGCCGAGATCCGGCTGCCGCAGTACCAGGATGACCGGCGCGGCAAGGAGCAACAACGGGACGACAAGCCGGGTCGGGCGCGCTATTTCCTCAAGTGTTGCGCCGTGAAAATAACGCGCCAGGGCGAGAACCAGGGTGATCTTCATGATTTCGGAGGGCTGCAGCTGAATAAAGCCCAGGCTGATCCAGCGCTGGGCGCCCATGCCGATGACGCCCATGACCTCCACCGATATGAGCAGCGCGAGGACTATAAAATAGAGCGTATAGGCATAACGCATCCAAACCTGGATATCAGTAACAGCAACCGCGATCATCAGGACGAGACCGATGCCAAACCGGATGGCCTGGCGCGACGCCCAAGGATCCCATTCGCCGCTGGCAGCCGAATACAGCATCGCAAAACCGATGGCGGCCAGAAGAATTAGAAGAAAGACAAGCGACCAGCTGATCTGCCAGAGCTTCTGACCGATGGTCAGCGGCCCCCGGTCCGCCGTCGTGCCACCGAGGCTCATGCCGGCCCCTCCCCGTCGCTGTCCCTGGCGACGCGCGCCTCATAGTCCGACGGATCGCGTTTCAGGGTCTCCAGCAGGATGTCCCTGGCGATGGGCGCAGCCACGGCGGAGCCGCCCCCGCCATGTTCAACCACAACGGCGATGGCATAGCGTGGATTCTTGACCGGCGCAAAGGCGACAAAAAGTGCGTGATCCCGATCCTTCCAGGGCCGCTCCCTGTTCTTGAGAACACGGGTATCTCTTTCGTATTTCGAAATGCGCCGGACCTGCGCGGTTCCGGTCTTCCCCGCCATCTCAAGGCCCTTTTCCTTGATGCGGGCGCGGCGCGCCGTACCTCTGTCGGAATTGGTGACGGCATCCATGCCGGCGACGACAATTTTCAGGGCCTCCCGGGAGACTTTGAGGGGTTTGGCCTCGGCGAACTCAACGGCCTGGGCGACACCACCGGAAATAACCGACCGCACCAGATGGGGCTTGATCGCTTTTCCCGTAGCCAGCCGCGCCGTCATGACCGCAAGCTGAAGCGGTGTCGTCAGCACAAATCCCTGACCGATGCCGGCCACAAGCGTCTCGCCGCCCTGCCACGGAACCCCGATTGCTTTTTTCTTCCACGCGGCAGTAGGAATCAGGCCGGACTTTTCCCCCGGCAGATCGATGCCCGTTGTATCGCCCAACCCAAACCGGCGTGCCATACTGGCGATATTGTCGATCCCGGCGCGTTTCGAAATTTCATAAAAATAAACGTCACAGGATTGTTGGATGGCGCTGTTCATGTCCATCCAGCCGTGGCCGTGTTTTTTCCAGCAATGGAATTTGGCATTGCCGAGCCTGGTGTGCCCGCGACAAAACACACGCGTGTCCGGGGAGATAACACCCTTTTCCAACGCGGCCATCGCAACCATCATCTTGAAGGTGGAGCCCGGCGAGTAATTTCCGGCGATGGCCTTGTTGGTCAGCGGTTTATGGGGATCCTGAACGATCGACTGCCACTCCGCGCGGGACAGGCCGATATTGAAGGCGTTGGGGTCATAGCCGGGCATGGAGGCCAGCGCCAGCACCGCCCCGGAATTGACATCCATCACGACAGCGGCGGCGCTTCTTTTGTCGCGCAGCTTCTCCATGGCAAAATTCTGCAACTGAAGATCAACCGTGAGGCCGATATCGTCCCCCGGCTGCCCTTCCTGCCGCGCCAGTTCGCGGATGACGCGGCCGAGCGCGTTGACCTCGAGCTGACTATTGCCGGCTTTGCCACGGAGTTTCAGATCGTGAATCCGTTCGACGCCGGATTTGCCAATGCGAAATCCGGGGAGTTCCAGCAAAGGATCACCGGTCTGATCCTGCTCCGAAACAGCGGCGACATACCCGAGAATATGGGCCACATGGTCGCTGTACGGATATTCGCGGCTTTGGCCGACATCGATGACGATACCGGGTAATTCCGGCGCGTTGACTTCGATTTTCGAAACCTGGCCCCAGTCCAGATTTTCCCGGACCGTCACCGGCACAAAGCTGCGGCGGCGCTTGATCTCCCGCAATATTCTACGCCGGTCATGGTCTCCGATGTCTATGAGCTTACCCAACCGGTCGAGGGTACGATCCACATCCTGCGTTCGTTCCGCGATGAGGACGACACGGTAATTTTCGCGATTGACCGCTAGCGGAAGACCCGTCCGATCGAGAATCCGTCCGCGCGGCGGCGGAAGCAGCCGCATGTTGATGCGATTTTCCTCCGCCAGCAATTTATAGCGGTTGGATTCCAGCACCTGGAGCTGGTACATGCGCCCCGCCAGGACACTGAGCAGAACGGCCTGGGTCCCTCCCAAAATCGCGGCGCGACGGGAAAACATTTTGAATCTGGTTGAATCTTCGCGATACATCTCAGATCTGCGACAGCAATTTTTGCTGCATTAAAGCAAAGGGACCAGCAACGAACGGGAACAGCGCCATGGTCATGGCTGCCTGAAAGATACCGGGCAGCGGATCGATCAAGCTAAGGGTATAGAGAGCGCTCAGCCCCCAGATGACGAAAGCCGTGGCAAAGGCCACCACACCGAACCCCCACCACAGGATCAGGAAGGACCGGCTGCTAAAGACGCGGCTTTGCGATACGGCGATCCCCCGGACAAGAATAAGAATAAGGGCATTCATACCAGGGGGCATTCCAACCAGGATGTCCTGCAGCAAACCGATCAAAAAGACGGTGATGGGCGAGAGGAGATCAGGACGATGGATCGCCCAATAGAACACCGCCATCAGCACGAAGTTCGCGGCCGTCTGGGAATAGCCAGGAATGTAAAAGGGAATAGTCGATAAAATGACGAGCAGGACGCCGAGGGCGGCGGGGACCACGTTCCGGGCAAGCCGATCGAGCCGCTGTGAAAGGGACGGGCTCACTCTACTCTACCCCGATCCCGTTGTTCATTTTCCGGGGCGGGTGAAGGCACGCCGGCAAAATCCACCAACCGCACGAATTCCAGCCTCTCGAATTGCACA
This sequence comes from Rhodospirillaceae bacterium, assembly GCA_018660305.1. Next base: position 10,993 of record JABJKO010000202.1, on the reverse strand, counting down.
AAGGGTTGCACCCGAACCACCCCGTCATCGGACCGCGAAATGCGTCCCACCGGCAATCCAGGTGGAAATACGCCGCCATGGCCGGAGGTAACGACGATATCGCCTGATCTGACAGCGGCATTTCCAGGCAAAAATGCGAGCCTGGGCAGACCGCTATTATCACCGGTGAGGATGGCCCGGTGCCGCGAAGTTTCCACAACCACCGGCACACGGGAATTGATATCGGTAATCAGCAGGATGCGGGCGGATCGAAAGCCGACAGCCGCGGCGCGTCCCGCCAACCCGTTGCCGGTTACCACGGCCTGCCCCTTGCGAACGCCATCACGCCGACCGGCATTCACCAGCATGGACCGGACAAAAGCACCGCCGGAATCACCAATGACCCGGGCGGAGATATATTTCACCCTCGGGTCCGGTTTAAAATCCAGAAGTTCCATGAGCGCTTCATTTTGCGCCATCAGACGCCGCGACGCCTCCTGCCATGCCAGCAGCCGGCCATTTTCCCGCCGCAACCGCGCATTCTCGTCACGAAGCGCCGTGAGCTCACGAACCGATTTGACCGCGTCACTTACCACAGCCGCCGGCTGTGACAACGTATCCATTACGGGAGAAAATATGTCGACGACAATGCTGGAAACACTTTCGACGACTTTGGTCTCCGCCTTGCTGAGCAGCATAAGCCCAAAGGCCGCGAGAACGAGAAAGAGAAAGGCAAAGCGCTGGATCAGTACCTTGATCGGTACCGCCAATCGTAGAACCGACGATCCGTTACGCGGCTTCACCCAATAATCTCTCTTTTATAGCATCCGAACGATAACCCGCCTTAGATTACCGCTGTGATTGGCAATCATTCGTTAATACATGGAGGTCAGCACATTCCTCAAGGTTTTCATTTCCTCGAGGCAATGGCCGGTACCCAGAGCAACGCACGACAGGGGCTCATCGGCAATGGACACCGGCAGGCCGGTCGCATGCCGCAGCACCAAATCAAGGTTGCCAAGAAGCGATCCGCCACCGGTCAGGACGATACCTTTATCGACGATATCGGCCGCGAGCTCCGGCGCCGTGTGTTCCAGCGCAACCTTTACCGCCTCGATGATGGCGCCAACCGGCTCCGCCAGGCTTTCGCCGATCTGGCGCTCGGAAATGAGGATTTCCTTGGGCACGCCGTTCATCAGATCACGGCCCTTGATTTCCATGGTGCCGCCCTCGCCATCCGCGGGGATACTTGCGGTACCGATTTCCTTCTTGATCCGCTCAGCGCTGCTTTCGCCAACCAGCAGATTGTGGTTGCGGCGAATATAACCGGCAATGGCTTCGTCCATCTTGTCGCCACCGACCCGAATGGAGCGCGAGTAAACCAGCCCGCCAAGGGACAGCACCGCGACCTCCGTGGTCCCGCCACCCACATCGACCACCATCGAGCCGGTGGGTTCGGTGACCGGCAACCCGGCGCCGATCGCCGCCGCCATGGGTTCCTCGATCAGAAAGACCCGGCGGGCGCCGGCGCTTTCGGTGGATTCCTGAATGGCCCGGCGTTCAACCGCGGTAGAGCCCGAGGGCACAGCCACAATGATCTGAGGGCTGGCGAAACTACGGCGATTGTGGACCTTGCGAATGAAATGCTTGATCATTTCCTCCGCCACTTCGAAATCCGCGATGACCCCATCGCGCAGAGGACGGATGGCCTCGATATTGCCAGGGGTACGGCCCAGCATCATCTTGGCCTCGTCGCCTACGGCGAGGACTTGCTTTTTTCCCTTCACGTTCGCGATCGCGACAACCGAAGGCTCGTTGAGAACGATACCGCGACCCTTTACGTAGACCAGCGTGTTCGCCGTACCCAAATCGATCGCCATATCGGCGGACAGCATCCCCAGCAACCTGGAAAACATGACCTAATACTTCCCCTATTAAACCAACCCGAAATACTCTAGGCGGACGCAGAAAGCGCTCCTGGCGCAGTTTTCTGACGTTTCACTAAGAGCTTGTTCAACGCGTTTACATAAGCCCGCGCCGACGCAACCAACGTATCCGTATCCGCACCCTGGCCAAGAACGCTCTTTCCGTCTTCCTCAAGACGGACCGTGGTCTCGGCCTGCGCATCTGTACCCTCGGTAACGGCATGCACCTGGTACAGCTGCAAATGGGCGCTATGCGGCACCAGTGCCTTAATGGCATTGAATGTCGCATCAACCGGTCCATCGCCCTCCACCTTCACGGAGCGCAATTCGCCATCAACTTCAAGTTCCAGGTCCGCCGTCTGGGGACCCGTCGAGCCACACACAACCATCAACGAAACGAACTTGATCGTATCGTTGGTGCGCAACACCTCATCATCGACAAGGGCAACGAGATCCTCGTCATAAACGTCCTTCTTCTTGTCAGCCAGGTCCTTGAACCGGCGAAACGCGTCCTGTACGGCGTTCTCGCCAAGATCATATCCTAGCTCCTTCAGCTTCACGCGAAATGCGTGCCGACCTGAATGCTTGCCCATGACTAGTTTAGACTGTGTTAATCCTACCGATTCCGGAGTCATTATTTCATAGGTCTGAGCATGTTTTAGCATGCCGTCCTGATGAATTCCGGATTCATGGGCAAAGGCATTTGCCCCGACGATCGCCTTATTGGGCTGCACCACGAACCCGGTAATGGTCGAAACCAGCTTCGATGCCCGGGTGATGCATTCCGTCTTAATACCAGTGGTATACGGCATGAAGTCCTGACGCGTCCGCAACGCCATGGCGATTTCTTCCAACGCCGCATTGCCGGCCCGTTCTCCCAGGCCGTTTATGGTGCATTCGATCTGACGTGCGCCGTTAGCCACTCCAGCCAGGGAGTTTGCCACGGCCAGGCCGAGATCATTGTGACAATGGGTGGAAATTACAGCCTTATCGATGTTCGGAACCCTGTTCATCAGCATTTTGATCAAGGCGCCGAATTCCTCGGGCACCGCATAACCCACCGTATCGGGGATATTGATGGTCGTTGCCCCGGCATCGATGGCGGCCTCAACGGTTCGGCACAGAAAATCATGTTCCGTGCGCGAGCCGTCCTCAGGTGACCATTCGACGTCATCGGTAAAAGTTCGGGCAAAGGTCACACTGTCGACCACCGCCTGATAAACGTCATCCGGCTCCATCTGCAGTTTGTACTTCATGTGCAGCGGGCTGGTTGAGATGAAAGTATGAATTCGGGGGCGTTTGGCCGGCTCCAGGGCTTCCGCCGCGCGCTCTATATCCTGGCGGCCGGAACGGGCCAGACCACAAACGACGGCATTTTCAACGCGTTTCGCCACTTCGCGAACCGCCTCGAAATCACCATTGGAGGCGATGGGGAAACCGGCTTCGATCACATCGACGCCCATTTCTTCGAGAAGTTCGGCGATCCGTATTTTTTCGTCCAGATTCATGGATGCGCCCGGCGACTGCTCGCCATCACGCAAGGTTGTATCGAAAATTGTGACTCGGTTTGGATCGGTGCTGGCGCTCATAACTCAGCTCCTTCTTTCATTAGAGGTTTACGACTTTTTGAACAGAGGCATCCCCTAAACGGCCGGTCTGTAAAGACCATCCCGTTCAGGGGCTAGTAAGTCGTAGACCCCCTTTGAGGGCGATAGTGACAACGCAGGACACTGCCGGCGACAGCAGATAGCAGCCGGCCGGCGCCAACGGCACCCCGACTTCATCCACTGTAACCACTGTCCGCATCATCATCATCACTCTGGCACCCGCTGAGCACAGCGCACAATTGCCGTATACACCCTTTGGTCAAACAAGTGAACGGAACTAAGGGTATGTTCCAAGAAAGGTTAAGTTAACGCCTTATTCCTTAAGCCTTCCTTAACCATAAATCCACCTATTTCGCCGAAGCCAGCCGGGCGGCTGGCCCATCCGGCACCGCTTCAGTTCTTTGACTTATCGACCAGTCGACCGCTGGTGATCCAGGGCATCATGCCCCGGAGCCGTTCGCCGACCTCTTCGATATTATGTTCAGCACTTTGACGGCGCTGAGCCTTAAAGCTGGCCTGTCCGGCGGCATTTTCAAGGACCCATTCGCGGGCGAATTCGCCGGACTGAATTTCGCTAAGGATTTTCTTCATTTCGGCCTTGGTATTCTCGTTGATCAGCCGCTTGCCACGAGAGTAATCGCCATACTCAGCCGTGTTCGAGATGGAATAGCGCATGTTGGCGATACCCCCTTCATAGATCAGATCGACAATCAGCTTCACCTCGTGCAAACACTCGAAATAGGCCATTTCCGGCGCATAACCGGCCTCGACCAATGTTTCGTACCCGGCCGTAATCAGCGCGCTCAGGCCGCCGCAGAGCACCGCCTGTTCGCCGAACAGGTCGGTTTCGCACTCTTCGCGGAAGGTGGTCTCGATAATGCCGGACCGTCCCGCACCGATGGCGCTGGCATAGGACAAGCCAATATCCTGGGCGTTGCCGCTGGCATCCTGATGCACCGCGATCAGGGCCGGAACCCCCCCGCCCTTTTCATATTCAGCCCGCACCGTGTGACCCGGCCCCTTGGGCGCGACCATGAAGACATCGAGATCCGCCCGCGGCTCGATCTGCCGGAAATGGACGCTGAAACCATGGGCAAAGGCCAGCGCGCTGCCTTCACGGAGATTGTCATGCAAATCGTCCCGGTAGAGCGCGGCGTGCAACTCATCGGGCGCCAAAATCATGGTGACATCGGCCCATTTCGCGGCCTCGACCGGGTTCATGACCTGAATGCCGGCCGCTTCTGCTTTCGGCGCACTTGCAGAACCCGGGCGCAGACCGATGACGACATCGGAAGCGCCGCTATCGCGGAGATTATTGGCATGGGCATGGCCCTGGCTGCCATAGCCGATGATCGCAACCTTCTTGGATTTGATCAGGTTAACGTCGGCGTCACGGTCGTAATAAACACGCATGGTTGGATCCTCATTTCGATTTATATCTGTTTGGTGTCCGACACGAACGCCGGTTACACGTTTCCTAAATTCCCTTGGCCCCGCGCGCAATAGCCACGACGCCGGTTCGAGAGATTTCTACGAGCCCCAACGGCTTCATCAACCGGATGAAAGCGTCGAGCTTGTCGGTGGAGCCGGAAATTTCGAAGACAAACGAATTGTTGGTGCTGTCGATGGCCCGGGCCCGAAAGATGTCGGCAATACGTAACGCTTCGACACGCTTATTGCCAGATCCCCGTACTTTGATCAGCGCCAGTTCCCGCTCGACGGCGGGGCCTTCCACCGTCAGATCGCTCAAGGTTCGTACCGGCACCAGACGATTGAGCTGAGCCTTGATCTGCTCGATGATCATCGGCGTGCCCGAGGTGACGACGCTGATCCGCGACATGGCATTGTCCTGATCGACCTCTGCGACGGTCAGGCTTTCGATATTGTACCCGCGGCCGGAGAAAAGCCCGATGACTCGCGCCAGCACACCGGCCTCATTATCGACCAGAACCGCAATCGTGTGTCGTTCAATGGCGTCCAACTCTTTATCTCCTGCGCCTATTCATTGGAGAAACCCGCCGGGTTTCCCTCGCTACAATTCAATCGATAAGAAAACTCTCAGACGAGAACCATACCCTCTTCTGAAACGGGCTTCTCGGCCTCATCCTTGGGGCCCAGCAACATCTCGTTATGCGCCGCCCCCGAGGGAATCATCGGGAAACAGTTTTCCGCCTGATCAACCGCGACATCGACAATGGTCAGCCGGTCGTTGCCCAGCATTTCCTTGATCACGTCGTCCACTTCATCGGGCTTCGACGCCCGGAGACCGACCGCGCCATAGGCCTCGGCAAGCTTGACGAAATCGGGCAGCGAGTCGGTATAGCTTTCGGCATATCGACCTTCATAAAGAAGTTCCTGCCACTGGCGCACCATGCCCATATATTGATTGTTCAGGATAAAGATCTTGACCGGCAGCCGGTACTGAATGGCCGTCGACATTTCCTGGATGTTCATCAGAATCGAGGCTTCGCCGGCCACATCGATGACGGTGGATTTCGGATGCGCCATCTGGACACCGATCGCCGCCGGAAAGCCGTAGCCCATGGTGCCCAGCCCGCCCGATGTCATCCAGCGGTTGGGCTCCTCGAACTTATAGAACTGCGCCGCCCACATCTGGTGCTGGCCGACCTCGGTGGTGATGTAGGTATCGCGGTCCTTGGTTAATTCGTAAAGGCGTTCAAGCGCGTATTGCGGCTTGATCACGGATTTCGTTTTGTCATAGCGCAGGCAGTTCCGTTTTCGCCACTTCTGGATATTGCTCCACCAGGCAGTATGAGCCTTCCTGTTGCGCCTGGGTTTGGTCTCTTTCCAGACCTTGATCATATCCGCAAGGACGCTGGCGCAATCGCCAATGATGGGCAAATCAACCTGAATGTTTTTGTTGATGGAGGACGGATCTATGTCCACGTGGATTTTTTTCGACCCGGGCGAGAATTCCGACAGCAACCCGGTGACCCGGTCATCGAAGCGCGCACCGATATTGATCATGAGATCGCAATCATGCATGGCGAGATTGGATTCGTAGGTCCCATGCATGCCCACCATGCCCAGAAACTGTTTGTCGCTGGCCGGAAATGCACCCAAACCCATCAGCGTCAGGGTGATCGGGTAGCCCGTCATGTGAACGAACTCGGTCAGCAATTTGGACGCGCGGGGCCCGGAATTAATAATGCCGCCGCCGCAGTAAAACAGCGGCCGCTTGGCCGCCGCGATAAGCGCGACGGCTTCCTGAATATCGGTTGCCTTCGCCTTGGTCTGGGGACGGTAGGTCTTGTGTTTTGTCGGCGCCGGTTTGGTACCGTCATACAGCGTCTCGCCGATCAGGACATCTTTCGGTAAATCGACAACCACGGGCCCCGGCCGGCCGGACTTGGCGATGTACATCGCCTCGTTCATCACACGTTCCAGATCGCGAACGTCTTTGACGAGATAATTATGTTTCGTGCAGGGCCGCGTAATACCGGTGGTATCGGCCTCCTGGAAGGCGTCGTTACCAATCAAATGGGTCGGCACCTGTCCGGTCAGGCACAGAACCGGGATACTATCCATCAGCGCGTCGGCCAGACCGGTGACCGCATTGGTCGCGCCGGGGCCGGACGTCACCAGAACAGCACCGAGCTTTCCGGTAGACCTTGCATAGCCTTCGGCCATATGCACCGCGCCACCTTCCTGGCGCACCAGGACGTGCCGTAGCCGGTTCTGCTTGAATATGGCGTCATAGATGGGGAGTACCGCCCCACCCGGATATCCGAAAATCGTATCAACACCGGCATCAAGCAGGCTTTGAATAATAATATCCGATCCGGAAAGCTTACGTCGTGCCATCGGTCCAATCCGTCCTTCTCACACCAAAACCATCCCGCGCTGCAGGACCCGTTTCAATCCTTGCCGTTCAAGCATTAGATTTTTGGTGACTGATCACCATCGCGCCGCTTTTCAGCGCAAAGAGGCGATAACGTAATGGGTCAACCCCGGTTGGTCAACAAAAATGTGCTAATTTTCGCAAAGATATCATTGCTGTTACTATCTGAATATTGCGACTCAAGGGTATAATTCGCAATAATCTGATGAGCGAACCAGGTCGTCTGGCGCTTTACGTAGCGCCGGGTCGCCTGCTGGGCAAGGCGACAGGCCTCATCGCGGGGGATTTCCCCCGACAAATGACGCAGCAAATGGGGAACACCGAGGGCTTTCATGGCCGGCAGGGCCGGATCCAGCTTCCGTTCCGCGAGGCGCTCGACCTCCTGGAGCGCACCTTGATCGAGCATTTGGAGAAAGCGGGCATCGCAGGCCGGATATAAAACGTCCCGCGGCGGTGCAAGAAGAATGGTGAAAAAATCATACCGGTGGGGGTCATCGGGCTTTCCGTCCCCACGCTGCCAATCCGTCAGGGTCCTGCCCGTGGCCTCGAAAATCTCCAGCGCCCGGGCAATTCGTTGACTGTCACCCGGGGCCAGTGTCGCCGCCATGTCCGGGTCGAACTGCGCCAGTTCACCATGCAGGGCCTCGCTACCGGTCATCGCAAGACGTGCCCTCACCCGTTCCCTTATAGGGGGCGGCACCGGTGGCATGCGCGCAATACCGGAAATCAGGGTCCGCAGATAGAGTCCCGTGCCGCCAACGATAATGGGAAGTTTTTGCGCCTCTCGGGCCTTTTCGATTTCTGCGATGGCGAGGCTGCGCCAATCGCCGGCCGAACACGGCATTGCCGGATCGAGGATTCCGTAGAGCACATGAGGAACCCGGGATCGCTGATCGGCATCCGGCGCGGCGCTTAATACTTCCAGGCCCCGATAGACCTGCATGGAATCCGCATTGATGACCACACCGGAAAAGGCGTCGGCCATATCGGCGGCGAGAGCGGATTTTCCGCTCGCCGTCGGTCCCGCGACAACAATGACAGGAGAAAGGGCCTCCGGTGGGACCATCAGATCGTATCAGTCGGAAGCTGCGGGCGAATAATTCCAGACTTCTTTCGCAATATCGACGACTAGGCGAAGCTTGGCCGCCTGATCGTCGGGCGACAGGGCGTTGCCGACATCGAGGCTCGCAAAACCGCATTGCGGCGACAGACCCAACCGGTCCATATCAACATAAATGGCCGCCTCTTCAAGACGCCGCAACACCGCGCTCCGCTCCTCCAGGGCCGCGACTTTTGTCGATACCAGTCCGAGAATGATGGTCTTGTCGTCCGGGACCTCCCGCAAGGGCTCGAACCCGCCGGCGCGCGGCGAATCATATTCCAGGAAATAGAATTTTACGGCGAGCTTGCGGAACAGGGCCGCCGCGACGTCGTCATATCCCGCCGCCGCCTGCCATGATCCCCCCTTATTGCCACGGCACAGATGCATGCCGAGGCTCATATCGGCGGGCGATTGCTCGACAATGGCGTTGATGACGTCGGTATAGACCTCGAGCAAAGTCTCCCAGTCATCGCCGCGGTTCTCCAATCCTGCCCGTATTTTCGGATCACCGAGCTTGGCAATGGATGTTTCGTCGAGCTGAATATAACGGCAGCCGGCATCATGGAGGGCCTGGATTTCCTCTACATAAGCCGCGATGAGATCCTGCCAGAATTCATCGAGATTTGGATATACGTCACGGCTTATATTGTCGCGCCCCGATCTGAAATGGATGTAACACGGGCCCGGCAACGTCATTTTTGGCGTTCCCGCGGGGCTTGCGGCGGCGACGAACTCATAATTGGAGACGTTGACCGGTCCCGGCCATTCCAGCCGATCCACAACTACCGGAACCCGCCCCTCGGTCTTTTGTCCGTCCGCGTCGGAATAGGTCCAGTTTAAATCCTCGGTTGAGCTGATCTTCACGCCGGAGAAGACATCCACCGTGAAGCTGTCGGAATAGGCGTGCCGCCGGTATTCGCCATCGGTTATGGATGACAAGCCAAGCGCGAGCTGTAAATCGATGGCCCGCTCTATGGCGCCGTCCTGAGCGCGCTGCAATTCATCCTGGGATATTTTCCCCGCCGCATGGTCCCGGGCCAGAGCCAGTAATTCGGGGGGGCGAAGCAAGCTGCCAATATGCTCGGCACGAAACGGAGGAATCGTCGATGTTGCCACGGCGGGGCCTTTCCAAGGGGTCACAAATCTCGGCTCCCAATTTATCATGGAAGCCTGGGGTGCATACAAGACCATCTCACGGGAGACCACTTGTGTTCGGCCTCACCGGACAGCATAAAGGCAATTATGGACCTGGTTGCCACTCTGATCGCAGACCCTCGACGCGCCGATTTAACGGCCGATAAAGTCACCGCTTTTCAGGAGATGGTGGCCGACAATGGCGGTGTGGCGCGGGCGCCGCGATGGCTTGGTGCGGGGCGCGCCTGCGACATGGAATTTGATGAATGGAACCTTCCGGACTCCCGGGCGCTTGCCAGAACGGAATTTGCCGCTGCCGAATTCGACGTGGTGATCCAGCCCCGCGAAGGACGCCGTAAGCAGCTGTTGATCGCCGACATGGATTCAACCATCGTCACCGGTGAAACCCTGGACGAGTTGGCCGCCCATGCCGGGCTTAAGGAACAGATCAGCGAGATCACCGCCCGCGCCATGCGGGGCGAGATAGATTTTAAAACAGCTTTGCGCGAGCGTGTCGGCAAGTTGGCGGGATTGCCCGTCGACGCCCTGGCGAAGACCCTCGCGACAACCGCCCTGACATCGGGCGCCCGGACACTGGTACAAACCATGCGGGCGCACGGGGCCTATACCGTCCTGGTCTCCGGCGGCTTCCGGTTTTTCACCCGCGACATTGCCGCTCAGGTGGGGTTTCACGAAGAGCTGGCCAATGACTTCATCATTGCGGGCGATCATCTTACGGGAAATGTCGCCGAACCCATTCTCGATAAGGATGCCAAGCTGCGGGCCCTCAACGACTACGCGGCACAACGAAATTTACCGATTTCGGCGACCCTCGCCACGGGCGACGGCGCAAACGACCTCCCCATGATTACAGCCGCTGGACTTGGCGTCGCTTATCACGCCAAACCCATCGTGGAAGCCGACGCCCCTGCGTCCATAAAATGGGGAGACCTGACCGCCCTGCTTTACGTGCAGGGATACAGCCAGGCCGAATTCAGCTCCTAGAGCCCTTTAGACTAGTCTGAAAATCCATCCCGACAGCAGCGTTCCGCCTGGCTGCCGGGATGGATAACAAGTTTGAGCGGGAGCCGCTCAGCTTTTTTCCACGTTGACCCGCAGGGCAACGAAACGCGAATTACCGTCGCGCTCAAATAGAAACAGAACGCTCTTCAGTTTGGATTTCTGGGCCTTCGCGACCTTTGCTTTCACCTGCGATGGGTTGGAGACCGCTTCCTGATTGGGTCCGATTTTTCGGACGACATCGCCGGGGCGGACGCCTTTCTCCGCCGCGGGGCTTTCCGCTGCAACGTCTGTCACAATCACGCCCTTGGCATTGTCGGGAAGGTTATAGCGGCCTCGTAGGTCCTTGGTAATACGGGACATG
>JABJKO010000041.1 GCA_018660305.1 Rhodospirillaceae bacterium | reverse complement strand
TCCCGAAGAAGCCGAAGAACGTGCGGCTGATGACAATCCGGCAGCTGCACCAGCTGGTTCAGGCCATCTACGAGGGTAAAGCGGCGGCGGACGCGGAGGACGACAAGAACTCGAAGACGCCGGTGGCGTTTCATTGGTATGTGTTCGAGTTCATGCTGCAGAAGTATGGCGTGAAGACGCTCGCCGTGCAGCACTCCAAGACCCGCAAGCAGATCAAGGCGGCCCGCGCCCAGGTCCTCGCGCACGATATCGCGAATGAAGTCGCGGGTGGAATCCTCGGCGCCGGTGGTTTCGTCGTTCATCACATGCCGTCCAATAGTGGAATATTTCCCCCTTCTGACAGAAAGTGTCCGCCCTGCCAAGCAACTCTGTGGACCAAGGCAGGGCTGAGGCGATAGTCTAGCGGTTTACAAAATGGAGTGAAGAAATATGAGTTGGATGGAAACCTGCCGCGGCGTTGTCTACCCCTGGCATTGCGATCACCTGGGCCATATGAACGTGCAGCATTATGTCGGCAATTTCGATATTGCGGCCTTTCATTTTCTGGTCGAATTGGGCTTTCGCGCGGACGGCAATCAGGATGAAGGTATTTCATTGGTGGACGCACAGCACACGATCCAGTTTAAGAACGAACAGCGTGTGGGCGCCTTGTTCAAGGTCGAAAGCGCACTGCTGAAAGTGGGCACCAAATCTGTCACCATGATGCATCGTCTGCGCAACATCGAAACCAAATTGATCGGCGCCACCACGGAAATCGTCTGCGTCTGCTTCGACCTGTCCACCCGGTCATCCGTCCCGATCCCCGATGACATCAGGGAACGCCTGACCGGCTACATCATGGATCCAGACGACGAGTCATAGCGCCTCACACATGGCTTCAAATAACTGATGGTGTAGGATGGATCCAGACAGAATAGCCATATAGGAGAGTGATGTGTCAGGTGATATTGACTGGGTCGGAATGCGTGGCCGGATGAAGCAGTTTATCGAGGAGGAGGTTTATCCCCTCGAAATCGGTTTCGACAAGGATACCCCTGAAAGCCAGGCCGCCCTGAAAGCCGTACAGCAAAAGGCCAAGGACGCCGGCCTTTGGGCGCTGGGCCATCCCACGGATATCGGCGGCCAGGGTATGCCGTTCATGGACTATGTGCATGTGAACGAGGTTATCGGTCGTTCGCACCTTGGTTCCGTCGCCGTCGGCTCCAACACCTTGCAGGATTCCATCATGCTGCGCCTGTATGCCTCGCCCGAATGGCGCAAGAATTATATGGAGCCCCTAGTGGCGGGCGAATTCTACCAAAGTTTCGCCATGACCGAGCCGGAAGTCGCTTCCTCCGATCCCACGGGCATTCAGACCTCGGCCGTGTTGGATGGTAATCATTGGGTGATCAACGGCCACAAATGGTTCACCTCCGGCGCGGATCGGGCCAAGTACACAACCGTCATGGTCAGAACCGAGCCTGAAGACACACCGTCACATGAAGCTTTTTCCATGATCATCGTGCCGACGGACAATCCCGGTTACAAGATCCAGCGGGATATCCGCGCCATGGGCATGCTGGGCGGTCATATGGAAGTGATTTACGACGAGTGCCGGGTGCCCGCGACCAACATGCTGGGCGAGCGGGGCGAAGGTTTCAAGGTCGCTCAGGAGCGTTTGGGACCGGGCCGCATTTTCCACGCCATGCGCTGGCTGGGTCAGGCCCAGCGCGCCTTTGACATCATGTGCGACCGCCTGAACACCCGGCAAATTCGCGACGAAAAGCTGGGTGATAAGCAGTTGATGCAGGCATTTGTGTTCGAAAGCGCGGCGGAAATTCAGCAAAGCCGCCTGATGACACTGGATGCCGCCCGCAAAATGGACCAGGGCGATCAGGCCCGAGTGGAAATTTCCCTGATCAAGGTGACCGGCGCGCGCATGCTGCATAACGTCATCGACCGGGCCATCCAGGTGCTGGGCGCCCGCGGCGTCACCGACGACACGCCGCTGGAACGCATGTACCGCCAAGCGAGATTCGCGCGCCTGGTGGACGGCGCCGACGAAGTGCACATCTATCGCACGGGCCGGCGGATCCTGCGCGCCTTCGAACGGGGCGAAGGTTACGACTTTGGCGAGCGGGAGGGCGAAGTGGGCCATGTCTCCCGCCGCGCGGAGATGTAGCCACGCCGAAGCGGAATATCTACGCCGGCCGGGCCGTATCGCCCACTTTGATGCGGCCCGGTGTTTCGATATCGGCATAAATGCCAAGGTTTTGTTTGGTATTGCGTACCAGGGTCCGCATGATCTGACTGGCCCGGGGCAGGCCGGCATGTTCCCTGGTGGTCATGACGCAACGCACGGTCTCCCATTCCACGCTCAGCCGCACATCGCCAACGCTCAAGGCGCGGTCGACCCAGTCGAATTCCACCGGTTCCGAGAGACCGCCATCGTCAGACAACAGGATATTGGGGCGGAACCGACGCACATCGACCTGGACCTCTGGCAGCAAATCGGTCAGGTAGCGCAGGGATGCCTCCGTCATCACGTGTAGTGGGAAAGCATCAAAATAAGTGCCGCGCGGGGTATTGAATTCCATGAATTCCTTCAGAGCGGCCTGTACCCGCGGCGTATCGACACGAAGATTTGGCATCGGCTCGTCCGGCAACAAACCCAAACGGCGGCGGCGCTCTTCCTCGGCTGAATCCGCCTCCACCGATTGCCGGCGATAATGTTCCGCCGCCTCGGCCGGCTGCAGGGATTGCAGGGTGACCTTGCGTTCCAGGGCCTCCGATAACAAATTATCCACCCGGTCATCATCGGTATTGACCGTCTGGCCATCCGGCAGGGTAATCCGGGCGTGCGGGACCAATCCCGCATCGGTGCCGTCCAGATAAGTCGCGGCGCATTGCATCAGGCCGGCGATATTCTTGGCGCCGCGAATATCGCCGCTCGCTTCGTCCCGCACCGCCCAACCACGATCGTATTTCACGCCTTGGTTGGTAATCGCGGCCGTCTCCAGACGTTCACCTTGCATGGACTTTACCGGGTACCGCCAAATTTCACTGACCGCGAAAGAGACCATCATTCACTCCATAAGCTACGACAAATCGGGCAATACCGGCCCGGAACCAACTGCTTCGACAATCGCGCCTGACTGTATCAGGGCGGTGGCGGCTTCGATATCGGGCGCCATAAAACGATCATCGCCAAGAGGCGCCACCGCCCACCGCAGACAGGCGATGGCCTGGCTCAGCGCGGCGCTCGTCACTAGCGGCGCACGCATTTCAACGCCCTGCGCGCCCACCAGAAATTCCACACCGACGATGCCGGCCAGGTTATCCGTCATGGGCAACAGGCGCCGTGCCGCATGCGCCGCCATGGAGACGTGATCTTCCTGATTGGCGGATGTGGGTGTGGAATCCACCGAACAGGGCGCCGCCATCTGCTTGTTCTCGGCCATCAGGGCGGCGGTCGTTACCTCGGCGATCATGAAGCCAGAGTTCAAGCCGGGGTTTGGCGATAGGAATGCTGGTAACCCGTAGGATAATGCTGGGTCCACCATTGTTGCGATACGACGTTCAGTTATGGATCCTGTCTCGGCAATGGCTAAGGCCATTTGATCGGCCGCAAAAGCCACGGGCTCTGCATGAAAGTTACCACCGGAAAGGATGGATTCGTCTTGCAAAATTACCAGCGGGTTATCGGTTACTGCATTAGCTTCAATTTCAAGTGTTGCCCCAACGTTACGCACCATATCCATACACGCACCCATTACCTGGGGTTGGCAGCGCATACAGTAGGGATCTTGTACGCGGGTATCGTCTGTTCGGTGTGATTCCCGAATAACTGATCCTGAAAGTATTTCACGCAAGGTATACCCGGCGTCTTGTTGTCCCTTGTGTCCTCGTAGGGCGTGAATCTCTTCTCTGAACGGTGCGG
>JABJKO010000042.1 GCA_018660305.1 Rhodospirillaceae bacterium | reverse complement strand
GCCCTTGAGTGTTCCAATTTATATGACGACGGACAGTCGGCCTTGAAAATCGCGATGTTTATGACGTTCGTCGGTGAGTTAATATTTTGACATTCTTGTCGCGTATGACGGCCCACGGTTTTTCAGAAATTAATACCCTGTTCTGAAGATTGTATTCCCTGCTTATCTGGGAACCCGGCCCGAGAGACAGGCTCGCTCGAGACTGCGCCCACCACCATTCCACCACAAGACGGCAGAAACCCTAGATTTCAGCCATCTTGTGGTGGAATGGTGGAGCCGAGGGGAATCGAACCCCTGACCTCTACGTTGCGAACGTAGCGCTCTCCCAACTGAGCTACGGCCCCGAATGTGCAAATTTCCCGCCGGGAAAAGCGGGCTCAATGTGTTGATCCGCTTTGAATTTGTCAAGTAATCGGTTCCGGCCCTCTCCCCCACCCGGCCCCCCACAGAATACTGGCGCTGGGTGGCCGGGTGGGGGAGAGGGCCGGCGCAGCCATGTAAAGCTTGTCAAGCGTTCTTGAACCGAGTCGGGCGGATCTGTAGGATCTGCGCGCCCTACCAGCCAAATCGGCCCGTCAGCGCGGAGAGCCTTGTATGATAATTGTCGACCCCCTATTCCGGATCGTCGAGATCGCCCTCCAACTCTATATCTGGGTGGTCATTATCGGCGCGGTCCTGAGCTGGCTAATCGCGTTTAATATCCTCAACACGTCCAACCAGGTGGTCTACACCATCGTCGATTTCCTCTACCGGATCACCGAGCCCGCCCTGCGGCCCATCCGCAAGATCATGCCCAATTTGGGGGGCGTCGATATATCGCCGATTATTCTCATTCTGGGACTTATCTTCCTGCAGATGGTCCTGGGAAACCTCCACCGCGCGCTGGTGCTTGGCTGATTAGGCACCATGCCTGACGCAAGCCTCATCGATGGAAAAGCCTTCGCCGCCAATTTGCGCGCCCGCATTGGCCGCCAGGTCGCCGCCCTCAAGGCGCGCGATGGGCTGACACCCGGCCTCGCCGCCGTGCTGGTGGGCGATGATCCGGCCAGCCAGATCTATGTGCGCAACAAGGAAAAGCAGACCGCCGAGGCCGGCATGGCATCGGTGGGGCAGCGTCTCGATGTTCATTCATCGCAGGACGATCTGCTGTCGGTCGTACGGGATCTCAATGCCGACCCGGCGGTTCACGGCATCCTGGTCCAGCTTCCCCTTCCCGGTCAGATCGACCCCCGCGCCATAATAGACGCCATCAACCCGGCCAAGGATGTGGACGGCTTCCACCCCATCAATGTGGGACGGCTGGCCAGCGGCGAGGACGCGCTGGTGCCGTGTACGCCGCTGGGCTGCACCATGCTGCTCAAGGATGTGCTGGGCGATCTGACCGGCACCAACGCGGTGATCGTCGGGCGGTCCAACATTGTCGGCAAACCCATGGCGCAGCTTCTGCTGGCCGAAAACTGCACCGTCACGGTGGCCCATTCACGCACCAAGGACCTGCCCGCGGTATGCCGCGACGCCGATATCCTGATCGCCGCCGTCGGCCGGCCGCAGATGATCAGGGGAGACTGGATCAAGCCGGGTGCGACCGTGATCGATGTGGGGATCAACCGGATCGAGAAAGAAGACGGCAAGACGCGTCTGGTGGGTGACGTGGCGTTCGATGAAGCAATTCAGGTTGCCGGTGCCATCACCCCGGTGCCGGGCGGCGTCGGCCCCATGACCATCGCCTGTCTGCTGCAAAACACGCTCGTAGCCTGCTGCCGCCTGCACGGGGTGGATGTGCCGGATGATCCTGGGGCGTGAAACTCAATTATTGCGCCTGAGAGCCACTAGCTTATTTGTAACCCCGGCCCCCGGCTCGAGGCCGGGACAAGCTATGAGCCGGGGCCCAGCCTTACCACCGAGCCACTGGATTCCGGATCAATTCCGGGATGACACAAGAGTTATGCCATCAAGATTGGAAATATTAACCCGGGCGCGGGTCGCGCCTAGTCCCCGTCCGGCGCCGGGCCGTCCTTGCGGGCGCCGCCCCAGCCATTGTGGGTGATGTCGAAGATGGTCCCGTTGGGGTCGGCGAATTTGAGCTCATAGAAGACATTATCGCCTTCCATCTCGCCCATGAACCATTTGCCGCCGGCGTCCTCGATCTGCTTCTGGGATTCCTTGACGTCATCGACCCAGAAACCGAAATGGTGCACGCCGAACCAGTCTTTGGTCTTGCCCTCGCCCATGGGCGCATCGTCTTTATAACGCAGCAGCGCCACGTTGATGGTGCCGTCGGTGAGATAGACCCCATCCGCCATGGGCGCCTTGACCGACGTCACCTTCTCCATGCCGAAGGCCGACATGTAGAACTCGGCGGCTTTCTCCGGGTCGGGCACGGATATGGCGAGATGCCGTAATTTGCCTTTGCCTTTGCTCATTTCAATCTCCTATCCGAGCACTATGGGCTCTATCGAGATACTTGTCTGAGGCCCACCTCACCCCAACCCTCTCCCCCCTAAGGGCGGAGAGGGAGGTAGTTTGAGCTGCTCCATCTCATTCCCCTCCGCCCTTAGGGGGGAGGGGTTAGGGGAGGTGGGTTTTCACCCGGTGAACGACGGTGTCCCTTAGTTACCCGGCCCCTTGATCCGGAACATTTCGGCGGCGTGGTCCCACAGCACGCGCTGCTTTATGGCCGGGTCGACACCGTCGAACATCTTGTCGATGGGGATCGAGACATCCGGCCAGGTGCCCTGCGGGTGGGGATAATCCGAACCCCAGATGGCCACGTCGCCAAGATTGCACCAGTCGAGCTTCATCATCTCGCAACCCACATAGTCCTCTTCGAACGTAAAGCCGCAATTGCGTTTGGCATATTCGCTGGGCAGCATGGAAAGCGGCGCCGACGGATCGGGCGCACGTTCTTCGGTCTGACGGTCGCACCATTCGATGGCGAACGGCACCCAGCCGATGCGGCATTCGGAAAACAGTACCTTCAGATTGGGGTGGCGTTCGAACGCGCCGCAGAAGACAAGCTGGGCAAAAGTGTTGCACAGATTGAACGGCGCCGTGGCGAGGAACGCGATCTGCGCACCGCGATTATAGGGCGGCAGCGGAGCGTCCGCCGCACCGCCGATATGAATGCAGAGCGGCACCTGCGCCTCGCCGGCCATGGCCCAGAGCGGCTCCCAGACTTCGTCATAGACCGGCTTGGCCACATCGAAGGGCGGGAACTCCACCGCCTTGGCGCCGGCCTTGATCATACGCGCCAGCTCGCGGACGCATTCCTCCGGGTATTTGGTGGGCAGGGCCGGCAGGATGAAGATGCGGTCGGGGTCGATCTTGTTGACCTCCATGGCATAATCGTTGAACGCCCGGTAGACCGCGAACAGCAGTTCCGGATCGGCCACGTTCCATTTGCGCACGCTGGCGAAGATGACACTGGACCACACCTTGGACTGGTCCATGTGATTCAGCAGGATCTTCGGATCGGCGGGCGGCAGAGCACCGTCCGGCAGATCGACACCATGGTCGCGGAACGGCTTGAGAAACTGGCTGCTGTTGGAGCCATCGGCCGATTTGTCCCACAGCTTGCCTTCCCAGGTCCATTGCGAGCCGTTTTCGCCCTCGATCACCTTGGGACCGATCTCCTTGAATTTGGCCGGCAGACGGTCCTGCCACAAATCCTTGGGACACCAATGGGTGTCCAGATGATTGTCGGCGGAAATATAAAGATACTCACTCATGGATTGTCTCTCCCGAAGGGCATTAGCGTTTTTTTTGAATGCCCCATACTCCTCCAGCCACGCCCCGCGATCAAGATGGGTGCGACGATTCGTGCGCGGCGTATTGTGAGTCTTGCCCCATCCCTCTCCCCCACCCGGCCACCCACGGGATCGTAGACTATGGGTGGCCGGGTGGGGGAGAGGGATGGGGCGGGCTTTGGCCGCTAACGGCCGACAATTCTAAGGGCCTCACGGCGGGCGATAAAAAGCGACGCGGCGATGATGATCAGGGCACCGATCCAGGTCGCCAGATCGGAAAATTCGCTGAACAGAATCCAGCCGAAACTTGCCGCGATGGGCAGGCGCATGAAATCCACCGGGCCCACGAGACTGGCGTCGGCAGCCTTCATGGCGCGGGCCAGGAACACGTGCGCAAGGGTGCCGAACAGCCCCACCGCGACCACCCACGGCAGGTCGGCCAATGACGGCCATGCCCAATTCGCCCAGGCAAAGGGCAACGTCACCGGCAAAATCAGAAGGTTCATGTAGAACACCATCACCGCGCCCGAAACCCGTCCGGCGATATGCTTGGTCACCAGCTGGACCCCGCCGTTCATCATGGCCGAGATCAGCACCGCATAGACCAGCGGATTGGCCGGCAAATAGCCGGGCCGGATGATGATCAGCGCGCCGGCGGCGCCTATGGCCACCGCGCTCCAGCGCCAGATTCCTACCCGCTCCCGCAATATCAGGGCCGCCCCGATGACCACGAACAGGGGATGGGTGAACTGCACCGCCACCACGTCGCTGATGGGAATGCCGCCCAGCGCCATGAACCAGAACAGAATGCCCACCACCGAGAGTGTGTTGCGGAACAACAGCAGCTTCCAATCCGCCGGGCGCAGGATCGCCGGTTCCCGCCGCAGGGTCAGGAACAACCACGGCAGCATGACCAGCACGCCAATGAGACCGCGGAAAAACGCGACCTCATGGGTCGGCATGCTGTCAAGGCTGAGCTGGCGGGCGGCGGCCATCATGGCGCACATACAGCTGGTCTGCGCCAGCATCCACAACATGCCGCGCACCGGGGCGGACAGGCCGGTCACTGGGCTGAAGCTGGTTGAGCGGCTTGGGCTTTTGCCTGCTGGTCGAGTTTCTGGGCCCGCCAGGTGCTGTAATAGGCGGCCATGAAGATCACACAGGCACCGACCCAGGTCATGATTCCCGAGACATCGCCGAACAGGAAATAAGCCGCAGTAGCGGCAAACACGAGACGCAGAAAATCGATGGGCGCCAGCACGTTGGCGTCGGCATAGCGGAACGCCCGCAGCAGACAGACATGGGCCGACGATCCGGCGAACCCGATCAGCAGGATCCATCCCACATGGTGCCACTGGGGCATCACCCAGTAGAACGGCAGGGCAATGGCCGAACCGGGCAGGATCAGCAAATTCATATAAAACGCCGTGGCGTTGGGTGATTCGGTGGTGGACATGGCCTTGGTGATGCAATGGTTGCCGCCATAGAGCGCGCCGGAGATCAGCACATAGATCATGGCGATATTGAATTCCTGAAACCCCGGCCGCAGGATCAGCAGCACGCCGGAAAACCCGAGGGCAGTCGCCAGCCATACGGACCAGTCGACTTTTTCTTTCAGGAAAAGCGCGGCAAACACGATGAGGAACAGCGGCAGGGTGAAATGCAGCGCAATGGCATCGCCCAACGGCAGCGCGGCGATGGCAACAAACCAGAACATCATGCCGGCCCCCATCATGACGGCCCGGATGGCATGGTGGCCGAATTTCTGTGTGTGCAGGACCCCCATGCCATTCTTCGCGATCCATGGCAGAAAAATCATCACTCCGATCACACAGCGGAAAAACAAGATCTCCACTGCGCTAATCTCGCCGGCCAATGCCCGGATGCTGACGTTCATGGCGACAAACGACAGGGTCGTCAGCAACATCCAGAACGCGCCAAGAAGAACGGAAGACAAAATGGGAGGGCCTTTGTTGGGGGAACAGGGTCGTGTGATGACACACTGTATCGTTTTACGTCGCCCCTATCGAGCCCGACTCGAGCAGGAAGGGCGTAACGAAGAGAGGTCCGCTAGCGGTGGATCTTTGGAGCCGCCGTTTTTATTTTTATTTCCCCCGTATAGTCGTCATCCTCGTGCTCGACACGAGGATCTTTAACCACAGGAGGTTACGACAGCTGGGAGATCCTCGCATCAAGTGCGAGGATGACGAGGGTGATGTTGCAGGGCAAAGAGTCCGCTTCGGGTCAGAAGGCGACAATCAAATAAGCCGTCACAACTTCCGCTTCTGAGTGAATAGCGGTCGTGGTCCACCGCCTCGCGGGCCCTCATAGGGGCATGACGATTGAGTTGGGGATCATGGTGGTGTCGTAGATGCAGAGGCGCTCGCGGAATTTGAGGGATTTGGCCTCGCGCACGATCACGTCGCAATATTCGCCGGCGCAGAGGACGTGGGTGTCCTTTCCCGCCAGGGTCTCGAAGATCACAAAGTTGGAGCGCGCCTTGATTGCCCCGCCATCTTCTGTGAGACGCACCGAGCCCGTCATGTGGCGCCACGTCCTCGGCCCGAAGACGTTGAGCTTGGCGAACGCGTCGCAGCGGTCCTGGATCATGCCCGGCGAATCGCACAGCAGCAGGGCCAGGGGAAGACCGCTGTCATAATTTTCCTTGGCGACGATCTTGTAGAGACAGGGATCGCCAAAAAAATCCGGCCAGCGATCGAGGGCGCCGTCATCGATGGCGGTGGTGTAGTCGATCAGGAAATCCTCGATCTCCTGACGCGTCTTGGCCGTAATACTCAAAGCCCCATCACCCTGCGGTAGCCCTGATAAAACGCCCGCAGCGCCACTTCCGTGACCATGTGATCGGAATCTTCCGTATCGCGGCCGCCCAGCTCCACCACCCCCTGCGCGTTTGGGTTGGGCAGGATTCCGTCCTGGGTGCGCTCGATGATCTGGCCATCATCGAGGGACACCAGCCCGGCCGGCCCCATGAGATTGGCCTGGCGCAGGCGGCGCGCAATCATTTCCTCGTCATCGTCCTCATAACCAAAGAACGTCCAGTGGAGCTCAAAGGCGTTGGGGCCTTTGGCGACGATCTGGCGGGTCGCCAACGTGTTGGATTGCTGCTGCAGGATCAAATTCGGCCAGATGGTCTGCATCACCACCGTCTGGTCGCCGGGAAATTCGCGCACCGTGTCCAGCAGGCGGGGATCGCCCAGCGCCATCTCGCCGTGGAAGGATTTCATCTGGGCGGTGCCGTCATTGAGCTCCTGCTTGCCGCGGATGGAGCTGAGCGCGGTGTGCAGCCCGGTGGAATCCATCTCCACCTTGGAGTCGTTATCGACCCGGAACAGCCCGAAGGTGACAAAGAACACGTGGAGGAGGCTGGCGTGATGGGTGTCCTTGATGTTCTCCAGCATCAGCTTCCAGTTGCCGCCGATACGCTGGCGCGAATGGCCCAGCAGCCTTAGCGCGCGGCCGTCGAAGATGCGGTCGTAATAGCCCAGGATGGGATCGCCGAGATAGTCTTCCAGCGGCGGTGTCTCAGGGGACAGGGTGGCGAAGATGCCGCCATTGCGAACGGCGACACGGATAGTCTCAAGCCCGTGATCGGCGGCGACAAAATCATCGGGCATGCCGCCAAGGCCGTTGACCCCGCGCTGGAACGGAATACCCAGCAGATTGCCTTTGAGATCGTAGGTCCATTGGTGATAGGGGCACATGAACTCATCCACCGAGCCCTTGTCCTGCTGGCAAAGCTGCACGCCTCGGTGAGCGCAGCGGTTGATCAGCGCGTTCACCCCGCCGTCGCCATCGCGGACTAAAATTATGGATTGATCGCCGATGTGCGTCCGTTTGTAATCACCTTCATTGGGGATTTCGCATTCGAGTCCCGCATAACTCCAGGTGGGGCCGCGGAAAATGCGTTCCTGCTCGCGGGCATAGATGTCCGGGTCCGTATAGATCCAGAACGGCACCCGGTCATTGCCGGCCGGCCACATGAGGTCAACCTCACCCATCAATGATGGTCCAGGGCAAAGCGGGTCTGTTCCACCAGCGCGTTGGCGGGCCTGGCGTCGGCCGGCATTTGCCTTATGGCGGCGAGATAGCGTTTGCAATCCTTGAGCACGGCGGGATCACGATCCCGCAGGGTGGCCACCAGGGCCTCTATCTCGTCATCCAGCCCACCGGCGGCGACAATGCGCGATATAAGCCCCACCTCCAGCGCTTCGGCGGCATCGAACCCGCGGCTGGTGAGGATGAGATCCAGCGCCCGTTTGGGCGGCAAATGGTCCAGGATCACCTCCATCAGGAACATGGGCGGGAAGCCGAGGCTGACCTCATCCAGCATGAAGCGGGCGTCGTTGGCGGCGATAGCGATATCGGACCGCATGGCGAGCCCCAGCCCGAACCCGAAGGCGCGGCCCTTGATGGCGGTGACGACGATGCCCGGATAGGCGGCGAAGGCGGCATTGACCCGGCTGATTTCGCTGAAGGCGGCGAACGGCCCGCCGGGATTCTTGGGTTCCTCGCGGTCGCGGCCCAGGGAAAAATCACCACCCTCGCCGCTGATGACGATCACATGGCAGTCGTCGGGGACGGTCTCCAGGATCTCCGCCGTCCGGCCCAGCATCTCTGAGGTAAAGGCGTTGGACTGGGTTGCGCGCCGCAACACCAGCCGCCCGACCCCGTCCGATTGTTCAAACCCGATCATCCCCGCCTCCTTCATAGGAGCCTAGAAGTGCCAGAATGTTTAGCGGGAGACAAGCACGGGCGGTATTGGGAGGCCTCTTCCGTTACCCCTTTTGCGCGCCAGACGGGCGCTTACCCCCCACCTACGCCTCCCCCTCAAGGGGGGAGGAAAGATTCTTCCGGGATTCATGACCTTGAGTCCCCTCCCCCTCGAGGGGGAGGGTTAGGGTGGGGGGACTAAATAATCGGCTTAACCCCCAAACCGTTTCTGCGAAGCCTGCAGCAGGCGCAGCCGGAGCGCGTTGAGCTTGATGAAACCCTGGGCGTCGCGCTGGTCGTAGACCGAATCCGCCTCGAAGGTCACATGCTCCTCGGAATAGAGAGAGCTGGGCGATTTGCGGCCGTCCACGCTGACCGAGCCCTTATAGAGCTTGAGCCGTACCGTGCCGGTGACCGGTTTCTGGCTGGCATCGATGAGGGCCTGGATCATTTCCCGTTCGGGAGAGAACCAGAACCCGTTATAGATCAGCTCGGCATAGCGCGGCATTAGCTCGTCTTTCAGATGCGCCGCGCCACGGTCCAGGGTGATGCTCTCGATGCCGCGATGGGCCGCGAGCAGCACCGTGCCGCCGGGGGTCTCGTAGACGCCGCGGGACTTCATGCCCACATAGCGGTTTTCCACCAGATCGAGCCGGCCGATGCCGTGGGCGCCGCCAAGCTCGTTCAGTTTCGTCAGCAACGCGGCGGGTGACAGCTTTTTGCCGTCGATGGAGACCGGATCGCCGCCGTCGAAATCCACCTCGATGAATTGCGCCTTATCGGGCGCTTCCTCGGGCGATACGGAGCGGGTGAACATGGCATCGTCGGCCCCGCCCCACGGGTCTTCCAGCGCCCGTCCTTCGTAAGAAATGTGCAGCAGATTGGCGTCGGTGGAATAGGGCGGCTCGTCCTCCTTGTCCCGTGGAATATCGATCTGGTGCGCCCTGGCATATTCCAGCAGCTTCTGGCGGCCATCGAGATCCCATTCGCGCCACGGTGCGATGACCCTTATATCCGGGTTGAGCGCGTAATAGCCCAGCTCGAACCGCACCTGGTCGTTGCCCTTGCCGGTGGCGCCATGGCTGACCGCATCAGCGCCGGTCTCGCGGGCGATTTCGATCTGCCGTTTTGCGATCAGCGGCCGGGCAATGGCGGTTCCCAGCAGATAGACCCCTTCATAGACCGCATTGGCCCGGAACATGGGGAACACGAAATCGCGCACGAATTCCTCGCGCACGTCTTCTATATAGATCTCCTTGACCCCGGCGGCCTCGGCCTTGGCCCGCGCCGGTTCGACCTCCTCGCCCTGGCCAAGATCGGCGGTGAAGGTCACCACCTCGCAGCCATATTCCTCCTGCAGCCAGCGCAGGATAACCGAGGTATCGAGCCCGCCCGAATAGGCCAGCACCACCTTTTTCACGTCTTTCAAAGCGCCTTGCGCCATGGCTGTTATCTCCCGGAAAACTGCGGGCGCAGTATAGGGATTGGCAGCAAGCCCACAAGGGGCTGTGCGCCCGAAGGAAAAGAAGGGAAATCGAGACCATATTCCCGTTTTGTTCTATAATGTCCAAAATTTAAGGAACTTAGGGTAGTCTAAAAGTGTCGAGGCGGGGGGATTTGACCAAGGAGCCGTTCCGATGAATAGCGATACCTATGGCATAAACCCGCTCGCCCCGGACGCTCCCAGGCGACCGACCCCTCAGCCCCCTTCGCCCTCGGGGACCCCGCAAACCGGATCACAGAATCCGGTCACCTATGACGGCGATGCCCTGACTTATGACGGGCGGGCCGGCAAGCTGTGGGGGATGGGTTTCAAGATCGCCTTCCTGTCGCTGATCACGCTCGGATTCTACCGATTCTGGGGCAAGACCCAGGTGCGGCGCTATCTCTGGTCACGGGTCAGCGCGATGGGCGACCGGTTCGAATATACCGGCACCGGCAAGGAGCTGTTCCTCGGCTTCCTGATCGCCCTGGGTGTCCTGATTCCGCTGGGCGCCATGTCCTACGGGATCGAAATTTTCCTTGCGGGTAAGTCAGGCGTCACTCAGGGACTCGTCATAACGGCCCAATACACAATCTTCTTTTTCCTGATCGGCTACGCAACGTTTCGCGCCCGGCGCTACCGGCTGTCGCGTACTTTCCTGCGGAGCATCCGGTTCTGGCAGACCGGCTCCAATGTGGGCTATGCGCTGCGCATGATGGGCTATCTCGCGCTGACAATTGTCACACTCGGCATCGCGCGGCCAGTGGGCGACGTGGCCCTGCAGCGCTACCTCATGCAGCATACCTGGTTCGGCAGTCAGAAATTCGAATTCCATGGGCGCGCCGGGGCGATGATGGGCAAATGGATCCTGTCCCTGTTGCTGGTGCCTTTCACCCTGGGCCTGTCGCTGATCTGGTATGCCGCGTTCGCCATGCGCTACATGGTCGGCCACACGCGATATCAAGGTATCCGTTTTACCCTGCCGGTAACCTTCGGCAGCCTGTTCCGCATCTATTTCGTCTATTTCCTGGTCATGTTCGTGCTGTTGCTGGTTTTTTACGGCGCCGTTATCGGGGTTATGATGCCGGCACTGGTGCTCAACCCCCCGACAGATCCGCAGGCCTGGGTCGCGGAAAACATCATGCTGGTCTATGGCGCGAGTATCGCCGCCGCCTTCGTGGTTTTCGGCATCATCGCCCCCGTCCTGCAGCTTGTCATGCTGACCCACCGGTTTATCCGCCTCGTGGCCGAGCGGCTGGAATTCGAGGGCGATTTCGATCTGAACGCCATCATGCAAAGCGCCGCCCAGCGGCCGGAATCCGGTGAGGGGCTGGCCGATGCGCTCGATATCGGCGGTGGGCTGGAAGTGGGCATATGACGCACCGGTGACCCAGCAGGCGGAATATTTCGACGGTCAATCCGCGGCACGGTGCGCGGTCACGCTGCGGTTTGACGCGTTGGGGCTTGAGATCACGGGGCTTGGGATCACGGGGGACGGTGTCAGCCGGCTGTGGCCCTATGACGACATTCGCTATGCCTCCGAGGATTCCAGCGACCTGCCGCTGAATTTCCGCTGCCGATCTTCCGACAATGACGCGGCCCGGCTGATGGTGGCCGATCAGATGGCCATCGACACGCTGAGGATCCGCTGTCCGGATCTGGAAGACCGTGCCCGGCAAAGCCATCAGAGGAAGCGGGGCACCTTGTGGGCGGCAGTTGGTATCGTATCGCTCGGTCTCGTGGTCTGGTCGTCCATCCATTTTCTGCCACGGCTCGTCGCGCCCCTGATCCCCCTCGCCTGGGAAGAATCATTGGGCGACGGTGTGGTCGAGGACATCGCCGGTATTTTCGGCGCATTCAGCGATGGCGAGGTCAAGCGCTGCGAGGACCCGGCCGGTCGGCTGGCGCTGGATAAGCTGACCGGCCTTCTGGCCAACCAGATCACAACGCCCTACGGTTTTAAGGTCATCGTGCTCGATGTGGAGATGGTGAACGCGTTGGCAGCACCCGGCGGGCGTCTCGTGATCTTCAGAGAGTTGCTCAGCGAGGCCCGGTCCGCGGACGAGGTCGCCGGCGTTCTGGCCCATGAAATGGGCCACGCCATCTTCCGCCACCCCACCGAAGCGGTAGCGCGCAGCATGGGAATCTCGCTGGTGTTCAATGTCCTGCTTGGCGGTCTGGGAAGCGGCGCGTCCGGCGCGGTGGGTCAGGCCCTGGTCAGCTCGGCCTATTCCCGCGATGCCGAACGGAATGCCGATTCAA
The DNA here is from genome assembly GCA_018660305.1 of Rhodospirillaceae bacterium. The sequence continues at coordinate 4,110 of JABJKO010000042.1, read as the reverse complement.
CGGCGCTGGATATCCTGAGCGGCGCGCAGATCTCGCCAAAAGGCTTCGCCGACTTTTTTGACCGCCTCTCCGAAATGGAAGGCAAATCCGCCAACGCCCTGTCCTTCATTTCGAGCCACCCGCCCAGCGGCGAGCGCGCCAGGGCCGCCAGAGACGCCATATCGACAAACGTCCAGCCGGCCCTGTCGGCAACCGACTGGAAATCCCTGCAGAATATCTGCGGCAAGAAGGCCAAAAAGAAGAAAGACAAAATTTAGGACGCGAGCGGTGCCGCCCTCCGCCCCGCCCGCTCCGTCGCGCTTTTGAGCTGGCCGCACGCCGCCAGGATATCGCGGCCGCGGGGGACGCGGACCGGGGCGGAATAGCCGGCATCATTGACGATCTCCGAGAATTTTTTGATGGCGGCGCCGGTGGAGCATTCATAGGGCGCGCCGGGCCAGGCATTGAACGGGATCAGATTGACCTTGGCGGGAATGCCCTTGATCAGCTTCACCAGCGCCCTGGCATCGGCGGGGGAATCGTTGATCCCCCGGAGCATCACATATTCAAACGTGATGCGCCGGGCGTTGTTGGCCCCGGGATAGGCGCGGCAGGCAGCCAGCAGTTCCTTAATGGGAAATTTTTTGTTGATGGGCACGATGTCGTCGCGCAACTCGTCGGTCACCGCATGGAGCGAGATCGCCAGATTGACGCCAAGCTCCTCGCCGCAGCGTTCGATATTGGGCACGTAACCGGCGGTCGACAGCGTGATGCGCCGCTTGGAGATGGAGATGCCTTCGTTGTCCATGATGATGGTCAGGGCTTTGGCCACATTGTCGTAGTTCAACAGCGGCTCGCCCATCCCCATCATGACGATGTTGCTTAGCAGCCGGCCGCCCTGGGGCGACGGCCATTCACCATAGGAATCACGGGCCACCAGCATCTGACCGACGATATCGGCTGCCGACAGATTGCGCACCAAGGGCTGGGTGCCCGTATGGCAGAAGGTGCAGGTCAGGGCGCAGCCCACCTGGGATGAAATACACAGCGCGCCGCGGTCTTCCTCCGGAATATAGACGGTCTCCACATTGCCGCCGCCGGGCACGTTGAGAAGCCATTTGCGGGTACGGTCTTCGGAAAGCTGTTCGCTGACGATTCCGGGCCGTGCGATGATGCATGTTTCCGCCAGCGCGGACCTCGCCGGCTTGGCCAGCGTCGTCATCTGCTCGAAATCGGTGGCCCCCCGGTGATAGAGCCAGTGCCAGATCTGACGGGCGCGAAAGGCCGGTAGACCGAAGCCGGTAACCACGGACTCCAGCTCGTCCCGGCTCAACCCGATGAGGTTGACCCGGTCATCCAGCCGATTGGCTTCAGCCATGATGTCAGGTGCGGTACTTGTCATGGGCGCCACTATAGGGGAGCCGCCGCCCGAACGAAATATGATTGCTTATTCGGCGGCGGACACTTCGTGGCCACCGAGGCCGGCCGGCGCCACGCCTGGCGTGAATTTGAGCCACAGCACCGCCATAAAGACCAGGGCGATGAAGGGCAGCAGCACCCAGCAAACCAGCTCCCAACCGACGGCTTCCTGCAGCATACCGGCGGAAAAGGAGAAGGCGGCGACGGACTGGAACACCAGCGCATCGTTAAGCCCCTGGGATTTGTTCTTTTCCTCGGGCCGGTAGACCCTGGTCAGCAACGCCGTCGAGCCGACAAACAGAAAATTCCAGCCTGTGCCAACACAGATATTGGCGGCCAGGAAAAACGCCAGCGAGTGACCGGAAAGCCCGATGATGGCGGCCGTCGTGGAGAGCACGAGACCGGCGATCAGCACATTGATCAGCCCCAGCCGGCCGATCAGCCAGCCGGTAAAAAACGACGGTGCGAACATGCCGAACATATGCCACTGCACCACGATGGCGGCGGATTCGTAATTGAACCCGTATTCCTTGACCATGGCGAGCGGTGTCGCCGCCATCATCAGCACCATGACCCCCCAGCCGATGACCGCGCACAGCACGGCCACGATAAAGGCCGGCTGACACGCAATCTCGCGCAGCGACCGGCCGGAATTGGTGAATTTCTGCTCGGACTGGGCGGGAAACTTCACAACCGAGACCACGCCGATCAGGAGCAGCGGAATAAAGGCCAGAACCACGAAAGTACTGGCGAACTGATAGGGAATGGCGCCCGCCACAGCGCCGCCCTTGGACGCTGCCAAGGCGATGCCGGGACCGCAAATAAATTCCACCGCCCGGGCGAAGGACTCATTGCCGAGCCAGGACGCCGCCACATTGTGGGTCCATTTTGAGATTTCCGGCCCCACAAAGGCAGCGATCACACCGCCCCCCACCACCAGCGAGATGGCGATGCTGCGCCATTTTTCGTTGGCCACGTCAGCGGCGGCAAAACGATAGGACTGCCCGGAAATCGTATAGGCGCCAAAAAAGAAGATGGCCACCAGATACATGGCGAACGAGCCCTGGAAGATGGCCACCGCCGCCAGCAATCCGCCCGCGGACCCCATGAGAGCACCAAAAATAAATCCGGCCTTGCGCCCAAACCGCCGCATGAGCATGGCCACGGGAATGGAGAACGCCGCCGTCGCTTCCCATTGCAGGGCCTGAGGCAGGGTCGCCAGCGATTTATTGGTGGCAAGCGCCAGCCCGACCAGCGCGGACACCGACAACACCACACCGGTGGATGTGTTGAACACCGCCTGACAAAGGGACAACAGCGCGACATTGCGCTTCATCTTCAGCGGCTGATCGGAGTCGGACATTCGGGTTCCGGACGGAAAGGATCGGGTGGGTTGAGAAATTCACCTTAATGCATATATGTGCCGCCATCCACGTTTAAGGTCTGGCCCGTCATGAAACCCGCCGCATCCGTCAGCAGGAACATCACCGTGCCCACCAGATCATCTGGCACCTGCGGGCGCTTGAAGCACTTGCCGTCATCCCTGCCACCCAAATAGTTGGATGATGACGACGCAAGCTGAGTCTCGCTCATGGTAAGGCCGGGGGTTACGGCGTTGACGCCAATATTGTCATCCCCCACTTCACGGGCCAGCGCCCGTGTCAGCCCGACAACACCCGCCTTTGATGTAGTGTAGTCCAGCCGGTTGGGGTTGCCCTCCCAGATGCGGCTGGATGAAATATTGACGATGCGTCCGCCTCCGCGCTTCTGCATATAAGGATAGACCGCCCGGCAACAGAGAAAGATGCCCTTGAGATTGACCGCCATGACGGAATCCCACCGGTCCGCCTCGATCTCGAACCAGTCGCCCCGCGGCAGCACACTCATAAGGGATGCATTATTGATCAGCCCGTCGATGCCGCCAAAAGTATCCGCGGCTTTGTCGGCCATGGCCTGTACCGCGTCTTCGTCCGTTACATCGGTGGGAACAGAAAGGGCCTCGCCGCCGGCCTCGCGGATCGCCGCCGCCACCGCATCGGATTCGTCCGCGGCGATATCGGCCAGAACCACCTTGGCACCTCCCTCGGCGAGCCGCTGGCTATACACCTTGCCAATTCCCGTACCACCACCGGTTACGATGACCACCTTGCCGGCAACGCTATAGGCTGCCTTGACGTCAAAACCTTCCGCCATGTCTTCCTCCCTCAAGTGATTTTAATTTGGGCAACCCCGGTACGGATCACCTCCTGTCCCGGCTATTTCACGCGGCACGACTTGCTGATGGCCTTATGCGCCGCCGTGAAACCGGCCAGAGAATAAGTATCTTTCGTCGAGGTTCCCCGCGCCGAAATGCCGGTGACGACCATGGTGCGCCCGGCCCGCATGGCGGCCACCAGCTGGGCGTCCGATGTCGCATCCCCAACCCACGCCGTGTCGGTTTCGGTAAACAGCACAAAGGTCTTGCCGTCGATTACCGCCTTCACGTCGCTGCCCTTTTTATGGGCGTAACCGGCGGTGATGGAGACTTCATTGCGGGTCTTGGCAGCGGGGCGATGGGTCACCTGGAGGTATACTTCACCCCGTTTTGTGTATTTTCCGATCGATTTTCTCGGCACGCCATGCAGGTAGCAGACCCTGCCCTTCTTTTCGGCAAAAAGATGGGCCGACCAACTCTTGAAGCTGCCGATCACTTTTGGCTCCGCCGCACGGGCG
>JABJKO010000043.1 GCA_018660305.1 Rhodospirillaceae bacterium | reverse complement strand
CGGACGGCGTTGCGCTGAAACTGGTGGACGAGGCAGGCAACGGGCTAACAGGCGGGCCCGATGCGGTTGGCGAATTATGGATCAAAAGCCCTACTTGTATGTCTGAATATATCGACCGCCCCGAAGACACGAAGGCGGTGCTGGAGGACGGCTGGTTCAAGACCGGCGATCTGGCGCGGATCACGGCCGACGGGCTGGTCTGTATCGTTGGGCGCAAGAAGGAAATCATCCTGAGAGGCGGCTATACCATCGCGGCGGGGGAAATCGAAATGGCGCTGGCGGCCCATCCCGATGTGGCGGAAGCCGCGGTCATTGGCGTACCGGACCGGGAGATGGGTGAGGAAATCTGCGCCTATGTGGCGCTTCGCCCCAACGTGACGGTGGACCAGGAAACGCTGGTGGCGTTCTGTCGCCAGCGCCTGTCGTCGTACAAATATCCGAGGATCATGCATTTCGTCGCCGAATTGCCCAAGAACGCGACCGGCAAGATCGACAAGACCGGCCTGAAAGGGTAGGGGAAAGCAGGATTTATCCGGGAATCGACACCGGATGGGCCCACAATGATTGACTACCGGGAGCCCGTGGATTACATCATGCGCTCCTCACGGATACGGGGGTGTAGCTCAGCTGGTTAGAGCGCTGGCCTGTCACGCCAGAGGTCGCGGGTTCGAGTCCCGTCACTCCCGCCACTTTTCCCCCGTTTATCGAATTTTGCTTTTGATCCCACAGGCCCCCTTTGGTGGCCACCGGCGGGGTATTACTGCGCGCGGCAGGCGTTACCTTCCCAGCGCCACTTCTGAATGATCTCATTGACGATGGAGAACGACGTTTTGCAGTTCTGGCTGTAGAGATAGCCCGGCGTGCCGCCATAGGCGCGCGTATGCGAGGTCTTGCCGTTTACGATGGTCCGGTACGTGGGGGGAGTGCCCGGAACATACTGCGTTCCGGTTTTTGTGTAGGTGAGATATTTGGTCCCCGAGGTCTCATAGACCGAGTCAGGCGGGCCCCACGCCTGAACCAGGGCATTTTCCGTCTTGCCCACCCATGATTCGAGGATGGCTTCATATCTTTCTGTTGTGGCGCAGGCGGCGAGCGTACACAGCAGCAACAGGGCGGGCAGGCGTCGCATCATCAAATCTCCCTCATATTTGATATTGTAGTTCGGGCAAGCGCTGCCAACCAATTTTTTCACCCCGTATCGACCGGACCTTGTCCGCGCAGCACCGGCCGGGATCGGTTGTGCCCGGTCCGATTGACCGGGGGGATGAGCGCGCACAATATACGCCCATGACGAACCATTCTTTTTACGATGTTTGTAAGCCCCCCGACCAACCTGTCCATCGCCGGATGGCCCTGAGGGGGCTTCTCCTGATGGCTCTTCTGTTAACGACGGGAGGGTTGGCGGAAGCGGGCGATTTTGACACTGGCCTGGTTGCCTTTAAACAAGGCGACCATGCGACGGCACTGCGTATGTGGAAGCCGTTGGCGGAACGGGGCGACCGCGCGGCGCAATATAATCTGGGCCTGCTGCAGGAGAGCGGAAAGGGGCTACCCCCCGATCGGAAGGCTGCCCTCGCATGGTATGAAAAGTCCGCTGCCCAGGGATTTCCCATGGCGTTGCATAATCTTGGGCGGCTTTACTACATGGGAGACGGCGTCACCGAGGATTATGCGAAGGCAATAAAGCATTTTGTCCCGGCGGCGGAGCAGGGAGTAGCCTTTTCGCATTTCTTTTTAGGCATGATCTATGCGGGCGGCGGCGGCGGGGTGCAGGCCGATCACATCCAGTCCTATAAGCGGCTCTCTCTGGCGGCGGCTCTTCATACCTCTGAGGAATTTCGCCGTGACGCCTTGTCATCGAGAAAAATACTGGCCAAGGGGATGAGTTCCGACAAGATCGCCGTGGCGGAGCGCCTGGCACAGGTTTGGCTGGCTGCGTTCAAAAAACGCACATTGCTTAACACTGAAAAATTTTAACTCTGTGTCGAAATTTTTGTCTCTGACGCGGCGCGGCCCGGTTCGGTCTCTATAATTCAGAGATTGCCTCACGCGTTTACCATAATCGGTGCGATGCGTGACAAAAAATTAACTTTAATTGGAAATTTTCGAGGTGTCGGATTTCTTTACACTTCGTTAATAAGTGTTAACGAAACCCTTCCTAAGTTGTTGAAATTTAACGAAAGAGAGTAGTTGGCACATTTCTTGCATATGTCCTCATGAAGCACGAACCCCCTAGAAGGTTTCCCCCGCTTCGAAAATTGTAGGAGAAAGTTGTAATGCTTAGTAAAACCCTCAAGTCCTGCGCCATGGCGGCTATCCTCATCGGGATGTCAAGCGGTGCGCAGGCAACATTGATCGGTGATCAAGTCTTTTGTAATGTGACGGATCTTAACCCGAACGATCCGGCCCATAGCTGTAATCTTGTAAATACTGTGGTCGTGAGCCCGGGAGCGGAGTTTGAGATTGTCGCCGCCCCGTTCGGCAATGCGTTCTCGGTTGACCTGGATGAAGAGACCATCACCATTCAGCATATTAATTTTAATTTCTCAGCTTCTGCACAGACAGCTTTCGAACTCACCCTTTCCAGTCTGCATTGGTTGCTGCCGACTGGTGCAATAGATATCGATGGTGAGATTCTTGGCATCCAGTCATTGGTGACAAATGCCGGTGTTAACGGCATCAGCGTCGGTGATATCGCTTTCGATGCGCATTCGATTACGATCAATTTCGAAGGTTCGTCTTTCAGCACCAATCCGTTGCCGACAGGTGTCCGTCCGGAGTTCGTCATCGACCTTCGGACCACCCATGACCCGGTTGTATCCGAGCCCGGTTCCCTCGCGCTATTCGGTCTGGGCCTGGCCGGCCTCGGCTATATGCGCCGGCGCCGTTCGATCTAATGCTAAATTGGCGTAACGCGTAGAGTAACGAGTATTAAAAATGCCGGCGGTTTCTCAAAGGGAGCCGCCGGCTTTTTTTAGCATTAGCTCGTTGGGGTGGTCAGCCCGAAACGCGAACTTTTTCCTCATCGAAAATTTCGCCCATCTCGGAGGCGATTTCGTTGCGGTCCATTTCTTCCAGCCAAAGCTTATGGATCCAGGGCAACTGGTTTTCATATTCGATCTGGTTGCCGCCATCTTCCACCGAGGTATCGACCTTGCCGCCCCAGGAATCTTTTTTGACCTGCCGGATGGGATAGCGCACCGTGCCGAACTGCACGGCGAGATAGCGTGACGGCCGGTCGCCCGTATTAAAATGCTGGTGAAACATTTGCTCCGGCGGGGTCACGACCACGCCATGACCCCAGTCGATCCGGACGAATTCGTCTTCCTGGCCTTCATACCAGAGCAGGGAATATCCCTCGCCATCGATGGTAAAGACATTGGTGCCGCAGGCGTGACGGTGCGCTTTCTTGTAGGTCCCTGACACGATCTGCGACGTATGACAGCCCAGTGTGCCGTCGGACAGTATCCAACGCAGGCTGGATGATCCCTTGCCGCGGGCCGCCCAGCTCTTGAGTTCGAAGTTTGTAATATCGGAGACAAAGTTGGTTTCCCACTGATGACGGCCGGGACGCAGTTCGATCATCTCTCCTTCGCCGGCGAAGTACCCGTTGGGGCCCACCCGTTCGGGGAAGGTCATGGGATTGTTGAAAATAAATTCCTCATTTCTGAACGTGTTGATCAGGAAGGGAAAGTTCTGCACCGAGGCAAAACGGGCGGGTTCCTGGCCGGAGCCGTTGAAATGTTGGTACTTGGTATTTATCGGCACGGCGAACAGCGAATTGCGGCCCCATTCGAAGCTGTGTTTCTGGCCATCGTCGGTCTCGATGGTTGTCGATCCATAACCCTCCATCACATGAACGACGTTTTCGTAGATGTGTTTCATGGGCCGGGATTTTCCGCCCGGCGGGATCTCGAAACAGAAGATGGAATTGAAATCATCGCGCCCTTTGACATGGGCGATGGCGCCGTTGAGGCCATAGAGATCCCACGGAGCAACCGGTATCTGCATCAGATTGATGCCGAAATCCTCGATGATCGGCACGCCCTGGTTGGCACACCATTCGAGATAATTGTCATGCAGAAAGACGCGCGTCTTATCTTCTTTTTTATCGTCGGTTTGGCCGTCGGGCATTTAATTCTCCCTGTATGTAATTCAATTGCCCGCGCGGGTTTTTTCTTCGTCGAAAATCTCGCCCATTTCGGAGGGGATGCCCTTGCGATCCATTTCCCCCAGCCAGATTTTATGGATCTGCGGCATCTGGTTTTCGTATTCGATCTGTGCGCCGCCCTCTTCGACGGATTTATCGACCTTGCCGCTCCAGATATCCTTCTTGGCCCAGGTCATGGGGTAGCGCACGGTGCCGAATTGCAGCGCCAGATATCGCGACGGCGTTGTTCCGGTATTGAAATGCTGGTGAAACATCTGCTCCGGTGGGGTCACCACGACGCCGTGGCCCCAATCGACACGTTCGATATTGTCCTCATCGCCTTCGTACCAGAGCAGCGAATAGCCGTCGCCATCGATGGTGAACACATTGGTTCCCATCATGTGTCGATGGGCTTTTTTGTAGGTGCCCGTGACGATCTGTGACGTATGACAGCCCATGGTGCTGTCGGACAGTATCCAGCGCAGGCTCGACGATCCCTTGCCGCGGGCGGCCCAGCTCTTGAGTTCGAAATTGGTAATGTCGGCAACGAAATTGGTTTCCCACTGATGGCTGCCGGGCCGCATTTCGATCATCTGGCCGTCACCGGTGAAATAACCGTTGGGACCAAGCCGCTCAGGGAAGGTTTTCGGATTGTTGAAAATAAAATCCTCGTTCCGAAACAGATTGATCAGGAACGGAAAGTTGTGCACCGAGGCAAAACGCGCCGGTTCCTGGCCCGACCCGTTAAAATGCTGATAGCGGGAATTGATGGGCACCGCGAAAAGGGAATTGCGGCCCCATTCGAAACTGTGCTTCTGGCCATCGGCGGTTTCGATGGTGGTCGACCCATAGCCTTCCATTACGTAGATGACGTCTTCGTAGATGTGCTGCATGGGCCGGGATTTGGAGCCGGGCGGTAATTCGAAACAGAATATGGAATTGAAATCGTCGCGTCCCTTGAGGAGCGCCACCGCGCCATTCATTCCATAAAGATCCCATGGCCCGACATCGATTTTCATGAGATCGATGCCAAAGCCTTCGATCACCGGTACGCCCTGATTGTCGCACCATTCGAGATAATTATCGTGCAGGAAGACGCGGGTTTTATCGTCTGACTGGCCGTCTGGCATTTTTTCCTCCCTAAATTTTTGCGCCCTTGTATTTAGGACGTTTGGACTGTGTCGCGAATTTACGGGCTGGGGAGGTGGCGGTCAATTTCGTGTTGACAGCGGCGTGCTCGAAGGAAGTCTTAAATGAATTCTCCGATTCGCCATTTGTCGCTAGGGTTTCCCCGAGCCACCACACATTCAATGAATAACCGCCAGTGGAAAAGGCGGTGTAAAGACTTTGAATTTGCGGCCATATAACCGTATAAAGCCAGCGGCCGGTGTATGTCGCGGCTTAACGCCTTGAATTAAGATAGGCGTGTTGGGGGACGGGGTTGAGTTATTTGCTAAACATGCAGCCTTCTGATGGCAGTCCGGCGGACTTGCCAACGGTCGAATTCGCCGTCGCCGCAGGGCGCGCTGAGGTGCTGTGATGGATGGACTTTTGCGCGAATATTTGCCGATCCTGATCTTTCTGGGCGTGGCGGTAGGGCTGGCGTCGGTGATTGTGATCGCCTCGTTTATTGTTGCGCGGCAGAAGCCCGACACTGAAAAAGTATCGCCCTACGAATGCGGATTTCCCCCCTTTAACGATGCCCGCCGGCAGTTCGACGTGCGCTTCTATCTGGTGGCTATCCTGTTCATCATCTTTGATCTGGAGGTGGCCTTCCTGTTCCCGTGGGCAATTTCCCTGGGGGCCATCGGGATGCTCGGTTTCTGGTCCATGGTCATCTTCCTCGGCATTCTGACCATTGGCTTCATCTACGAATGGAAGAAGGGCGCGCTTGAATGGGAGTAATCGGGTCCAGCGCTGGCAACGACCAGAACGCCATTCTCTCGCGGGTCAGCGACGAGATCGAAGACAAGGGCTTTGTCGTCGCCAATCTCGATAAGCTGGTAAGTTGGGCGCAGACCGGATCCCTGTGGCCGATGACGTTTGGTCTGGCCTGCTGCGCGGTTGAGATGATGCACACGGCGGCCAGCCGTTATGATCTCGACCGGTTCGGCATCGTGTTCCGGCCATCACCGCGGCAGTCCGATGTGATGATCGTCGCCGGGACCCTGACCAATAAAATGGCGCCGGCCCTGCGCAAGGTCTACGACCAGATGGCGGAGCCGCGCTGGGTGATTTCCATGGGCTCGTGCGCCAATGGCGGTGGCTACTATCATTATTCCTATTCGGTTGTTCGCGGATGTGACCGCATCGTGCCGGTGGACGTTTATGTGCCGGGGTGTCCGCCCACGGCGGAAGCGTTGCTGTACGGCATCATGCAGTTGCAGAAGAAGATACGCCGTACAAGCACAATCGCCCGTTAGTCAGAGTCGAAAGCAGCAGACAGTCGGCATCGCCATTATGAACCAAACGCTCCAGGACCTGGGAGAGTACATCCAAAACGCCATGTCGGCGGCGGTTGTCGATGTGACGCAGGACCATGACGAACTCATCCTGGTCTGTCAGGGAGACTCCGTCGTCCGGTTGATGACGTTCCTGCGCGATGATTCCAACAGCCTTTTCAAGGTGCTCGTCGATATTTGCGGGGTGGATTATCCGGAACGGGCCGAGAGGTTCGCGGTGGTCTACAATCTGTTGAGTCTGCGTCACAATCAGCGCATTCGCGTCAAAGTGTTCTGTGGCGAAGACGCGCTGGTGCCCTCCATCACCGACGTTTTCAGTTCGGCCGGCTGGTACGAGCGCGAAACATGGGATCTGTACGGGGTCATGTTTTCGGGCCATCCCGATCTGCGCCGTATTCTGACCGACTATGGTTTCGATGGGCATCCCATGCGCAAGGATTTCCCGCTCACCGGGCGGGTGGAGGTGCGTTATGACGAAGAGCAGAAACGTGTCGTCTATGAGCCCGTCAAGCTGACTCAGGCCTTCCGCAGCTTTGATTTCGTGAGCCCCTGGGAGGGAACGGACTATGTTCTGCCCGGTGATGAAAAGGCCGAAGACGGCGCTAAGGGTGACGGGTAATGGCTGTCACCGAAATTAAAAACCTGACTCTGAATTTCGGACCGCAGCATCCGGCGGCCCATGGTGTTCTCCGACTCGTTCTGGAGATGGATGGCGAGATTGTCGAGCGGGCCGATCCCCATATCGGATTGCTGCATCGCGGGACCGAGAAACTCATCGAACACAAGACGTATTTGCAGGCGGTGCCTTATTTCGACCGGCTGGATTATGTCGCTCCCATGTCCCAGGAGCATGCCTATGCGCTGGCCGTGGAGAAGCTCATGGGGCTGGAAGTCCCCTTGCGGGGTCAGTATGTCCGGGTGCTCTATGCGGAGATTTCCCGGCTTCTCAACCATCTGCTCAATATTTCCGCCTTCGCCCTGGATGTGGGCGCCATGACGCCGTTGCTCTGGTGGTTCGAGGAACGGGAAGTCCTGATGGAATTCTATGAGCGGGTGTCGGGCGCGCGGCTCCATGCGGCGTATTTCCGGCCCGGTGGCGTGCACCGCGATTTACCGGTCGGGCTGTGCGACGACATCATGGCGTTTGTGGAGCGCTTCCCGAAGATGCTCGATGACGTGGAGCATCTGTTGACCGAAAACCGGATCTTCAAACAGCGTACGGTGGATATCGGCGTCGCGTCCTCGGAACAGGCAATGGATTGGGGCTTTAGCGGTCCCATGTTGCGTGCGTCCGGTGTGGCCTGGGATATCCGAAAGGCTGAGCCCTACGACGTCTATGATCGCATGGATTTCGATATTCCGGTTGGCAGGAACGGCGATTGCTATGACCGTTATCTCATCCGTCTCGAAGAGATGCGCCAGAGCCTCCGCATCATGAAGCAATGTCTTGTGCAGATGCCCGAAGGCCCGGTTCGGACCGAAGACCCCAAGGTTTCCCCGCCCCGCCGGGCGGAAATGAAGCAATCCATGGAGGCCCTGATCCATCACTTCAAGCTCTATACCGAGGGCTACCACGTGCCGGCGGGGGAAACCTACACGGCGGTCGAGGCGCCCAAGGGCGAGTTCGGTGTTTATCTGGTCGCCGATGACAGCAATAAGCCCTACCGGTGCAAGATACGGGCGCCCGGATTCGCCTTCATGCAGGCGACGGACTTCCTGGGCAAGGGGCACATGCTGGCGGACCTCGTGGCGATCGTGGGATCGATGGATATTGTTTTCGGAGAGGTCGATCGATGAGTACGGCGGAACAGCCCACGGAGTTTTCATTCACGTCGAAGAATCGGGAAACCGCAGACAGGATCATCGCGCGGTACCCTGAAGGCCGGCAGGCAAGCGCCGTCATGCCGCTGTTGGATATGGCGCAAAGGCAAGCCAGGGGCTGGCTGCCCAAGGCGGCCATGGATCATGTCGCCGAAATTCTCGACATGGCGCCGATCCGGGTCTACGAAGTCGCGACCTTCTACACCATGTATAATCTTGAACCCGTTGGCGAACATGTGGTTCAGGTCTGTACCACCACACCCTGTGCGCTCCGCGATTGTGCCGCCGTAGTGGAGGCTTGCCGTGAGGAACTCGGCATCGAGTTCGGCGAGACCACGGAAGACGGTAAATTCACGTTATTCGAAGTCGAATGTCTTGGGGCCTGCGTCAACGCGCCCATGATGCAGATCGGCGACGATTATTTCGAAGATCTGAGCGCGGAATCGACAAAGGGCCTCCTGCAGGCGTTCCGCCGGGGAGATACGCCCAGACCCGGGCCGCAGAGTGGTCGGAAGGCGTCCGAACCCGCCGACGGGTTGACCTCATTGACCGATATCTCAAATGGGGCAGGGGGCTAAGAGGCGGATCATGCTTCAGGACAAGGATCGTATCTTCACCAATCTGTACGGCTATGACGATTGGCGCCTTGCGGGCGCCCGCCGTCGCGGCGATTGGGACGGCACCAGGGAGATCATGGCCAAGGGCCGCGACTGGATCGTCGAGGAGGTAAAATCCTCCGGTTTGCGCGGACGCGGTGGCGCAGGATTTCCGGCGGGGCTCAAATGGTCGTTCATGCCCAAGGAGCCCACCGGCCGGCCGCATTATCTGGTGGTCAATGCGGACGAAGGCGAGCCCGGCACGTGCAAGGATCGCGACATGATGCGCAACGATCCGCACAAGCTGGTCGAGGGGTGTCTGTTGGCCGGCTTTGGCATGGGCGCCAACGCGGCCTACATCTATATCCGGGGCGAATTCTACCGTGAGGCGGAACATCTCCAGGAATCAATCGAAGAAGCCTATGAAGCCGGTCTCATCGGCAAGAACGCCTGCGGGTCAGGATACGACTTCGACGTTTTTCTCCATCGCGGCGCCGGCGCCTATATCTGCGGCGAGGAGATGGCGCTTATCGAAAGCCTCGAAGGCAAGAAGGGTCAGCCCCGGCTGAAGCCGCCTTTCCCGGCCGCCATGGGTCTGTATGGTTGCCCGACGACGGTCAATAACGTCGAAACCATTTCCGTGGCGCCGACCATCCTGCGGCGCGGCGCGTCCTGGTTCTCATCTTTCGGGCGTGAAAACAATACCGGCACCAAGGTGTTCTGCATTTCCGGTCACGTGAACAACCCGTGCAACGTGGAAGAGGAAATGGGCATCCCGCTCAAGGAACTGGTCGAAAAGCATGCCGGCGGCGTGCGTGGCGGGTGGGACAATCTCAAGGCCATCATTCCCGGTGGCTCGTCGGTGCCCATTCTGCCGAAATCGACCTGCGATACGGTATTGATGGATTTCGACAGCCTCAAGGAAGTCAGATCCGGTCTGGGGACGGCCGCCGTGATTGTGATGGATAAATCCACCGATGTGGTTGCCGCCATCGCGCGCCTGTCGAAATTCTACAAACACGAAAGCTGTGGCCAATGTACGCCGTGCCGGGAAGGCACCGGCTGGATGTGGCGGGTCATGGAAAAGCTGGTGGTTGGCGACGCCGAGATCGGCGATATCGACATGTTGCTGGACGTGGCGAGCCAGGTGGAGGGGCATACCATCTGTGCGCTCGGTGATGCGGCGGCCTGGCCCATTCAGGGACTGGTGCGCCATTTTCGCGACGAGATTGAGCAGCGCATCGTTGAACGGAAGCGCACCGGCGAGCCGGCGGCGGCTTAGGCAGAGTGAGCAGGTAAAGGCGTATGGCTAAACTGACCATAGACGGCGAAGAGATCGAAGTGCCCGATGGCGTGACGGTCCTGCAGGCCTGCGAGCTTGCCGGCAAGGAAGTGCCGCGCTTCTGTTATCACGAACGTCTGTCGGTCGCCGGAAATTGCCGCATGTGTCTGGTGGAAGTCTCTCCCGGACCACCCAAGCCCCAGGCATCCTGCGCGTTGCCGGCAGGCGAGGGCATGGAGGTGAAAACCAACTCGCCCATGGTCAAGAAGGCCCGCGAAGGAGTGATGGAATTCCTTCTGATCAACCATCCGCTGGATTGCCCGATCTGCGATCAGGGGGGGGAGTGCGATCTGCAGGATCAGGCCATGGCCTATGGCGGCGGCCTGTCGCGGTTCCATGAAAATAAACGCGCCGTGCCAGACAAATATCTCGGCCCGCTGGTGAAAACACAAATGACGCGCTGCATTCACTGCACCCGCTGCATTCGGTTCGCCACCGAGGTGGCGGGCGTTGAGGAGCTGGGCGCCACCGGCCGGGGCGAGACCATGGAAGTCGGCACCTATGTGGAAAAGGCGCTGACCTCCGAACTATCAGCTAACATTATCGATCTGTGTCCGGTTGGGGCGCTGACATCGCGGCCCTATGAATTCGTGGCGCGCCCCTGGGAGCTGGCGCGAACGGAATCCATCGATACGCTGGACGCGGTCGGCAGCAATATCCGCATTGATTCCCGGGGCAGCGAAGTCCTGCGGGTGCTTCCCACCCTCAATGAAGAAATCAACGAGGAATGGATTTCGGATAAGACCCGCTATGCCTGCGACGGCCTTAAACGGCAGCGCCTCGACACGCCCTATGTGCGGCGCGACGGCGCGCTTCAGCCGGCAAGCTGGGACGAGGCCTTTGCCGCCATCGCAACGAAAATAAAGGGTGCGGACGGCAAGCGCATGGCGGCCATCGCGGGAGATCAGGCCGATTGCGAGGCCATGACCGCTCTCAAGGATTTGATGGACGCGCTGGGCTCGCCCCATATGGATTGCCGCCAGGACGGCGCGAAGTTGGATGCCGGCGTGCGCGCCAGCTATCTCTTTAACACAACAATCAGCGGCATCGAGCAGGCCGATGCCTGCCTGCTGATCGGCACCAATCCCCGTTGGGAAGCGCCGATCATCAATGCACGGTTGCGCAAACGCTGGCTGCAGGATGGATTTACCGTCGGTGTTGTCGGTCCGCAGGTGGATCTGACCTATGAGACGCAATATCTCGGCGCCGGACCGCAAACCCTGAAAGAGATCGCCGACGGCAATCATCCTTTTTGCGAAACATTGAAATCGGCTGAACGGCCCATGCTGATCCTCGGACAGGGCGCTCTCTCCCGCGACGATGGCGGGTGTGTGTTGGGGCTGGCCCGCAAGATCGCGGAAGCGTTCGGCATGACCGGCGCCGACTGGAATGGCTTCAATGTGCTTCATACCGCGGCGGCGCGTGTCGGCGGGCTCGATCTTGGTTTTGTCCCGGGCGAGGGCGGACGCGATGTCGGTGCTATTCTTGCCGGGGCGGAATCCGGTGATGTGGACACTGTTTTCCTGCTCGAGGCCGATGAAATCGACAGCGCCCGTTTGGAAAATGCTTTCGTCATCTATCAGGGACATCATGGCGATCGCGGCGCCCATTGTGCCGACGTCATTTTGCCCGGTGCTGCCTATAGCGAAAAAAGCGCCACCTACGTCAATACCGAAGGCCGGGTGCAGCGGACCACGCGGGCGGTTTTCCCGCCGGGGGATGCGCGCGAGGACTGGACGATTGTGCGGGCGTTATCCGCGGCGCTGGGTAAAACCCTGCCCTATGACGATGTGAACGCCATTCGCCGCCAGATGGCGACGGCGAACCCGGTGTTCTACGGGCTCAACGATATAAAACCTGCCGAGTGGGCTGGATTTGGTGAAGACGGGTCCGCGGACGACGCGGCTTTCATCGGCCCCGTCGATAATTTTTATATGACCGATCCCATAAGCCGGGCCTCGGAAACCATGGCCGAATGTACCCGTGCCATTCATGAAGCCGGATCGAACAAGACAGGCACAGATGGCTGAATTCTGGTCCATATATGCGTTCCCGACGCTGAAGATTGTTGGCTATATCCTAGCCATTGTGGTGCCGTTGCTGACGGCGGTTGCCTATCTGACATTGGCGGAACGCAAAGTGATCGCAGCCATGCAGCTACGGAAGGGCCCCAACGTGGTCGGGCCGTTCGGGTTGTTTCAACCCATAGCCGATGGGCTGAAGCTGTTCTTCAAGGAGACCATCATTCCGTCCGGCGCGAACCGCGTCGTGTTCATGCTGGCGCCCATGATCACCTTTATCCTCAGCCTCGTCGCCTGGGCGGTGATTCCGTTCGATGAGGGCATGGTTCTCGCCGACATCAACGTGGGCATTTTGTATCTCTTCGCCATTTCGTCGTTGGGTGTATACGGCATCATCATGGCGGGCTGGGCGTCCAACTCGGTCTACCCCTTCCTGGGCGCTCTGCGGTCGGCGGCACAGATGGTGTCCTACGAAGTTTCCATCGGTTTCGTTATCATCACCGTGCTGCTGTGCGTCGGATCCCTGAATTTGAGCGATGTGGTCGAGGCCCAGCGGGGTCTTTGGTTCTGTATTCCGCTGCTCCCCATGTTCGTCATTTTCTTTGTATCGGCCCTGGCCGAGACCAACCGGGCGCCGTTCGATCTGCCGGAAGCCGAAGCGGAACTGGTATCGGGATATAACGTCGAATATTCATCCATGACGTTCGCGCTGTTTTTCCTCGGCGAATACGCCAACATGATCCTGATGAGCGCCATGACTGTGGTGCTGTTCATGGGAGGCTGGCTGGCGCCTTTTGATATAGCGCCGTTCAACTGGATCCCGGGGCCCATCTGGTTCGCCGGCAAGATCGCCTTTGTCCTGTTCTGTTTCCTCTGGGTGCGCGCCACGTTCCCCCGCTATCGATACGATCAGCTGATGCGGTTGGGATGGAAAGTCTTTTTGCCGTTCTCACTGTTGTGGGTCGTGGTCACCGCCGGTTTCCTGGTGGCCTTCGATAAGTTGCCCACATGATCCATATGTTTATCCAAAGAATACAAAGGAGCCCGTCGTGAGCTTTGTCGGCCGCTCCACCCGTGCGCTTCTTTTGTCCGAACTGATTTCGGGTATGGCGCTGACCTTGAAGTATTTCTTCAAACCCAAGGTCACCATCAATTATCCGTTTGAAAAAGGACCGCTGAGCCCGCGCTTCCGGGGCGAGCATGCGTTGAGGCGCTATCCCAACGGAGAGGAGCGCTGCATTGCCTGCAAGCTCTGCGAGGCGGTCTGTCCCGCTCAGGCCATCACCATCGAGGCGGAGCCGCGCGGTGACGGCAGCCGGCGGACAACACGCTACGACATCGACATGACGAAATGCATTTATTGCGGTTTCTGCGAAGAAGCCTGTCCGGTGGATGCCATCGTCGAGGGACCGAATTTCGAATTTGCCGCGGAGACGCGGGAAGAGCTTCTCTACAACAAGGACAAGCTGCTGGAAAACGGCGATCGATGGGAAACCGAAATCGGTGGCCGGCTGCGTGATGATGCGCCGTACCGGTAGGAAAGCATCAGGGGAGAACAGGCAATTTTCGAGCTAGGGTTGGCGATTAAAGGGATGAACGGGATGGTTCTGTCATGATTGTGCAGGCGCTCGCGTTCTATCTGTTTGCGGCGGTTGCCGTTGCCGCGGCGGTGATGGTTATTTCCGCCCGCAACCCGGTTCATTCCGTCCTGTTTCTTATCCTGGCCTTTTTTAACGCCGCGGGATTGTTCGTCCTCATGGGGGCCGAGTTCATCGCCATGATCCTGGTGGTCGTCTATGTGGGTGCCGTGGCGGTGCTGTTCCTGTTTGTCGTCATGATGCTGGATATCGGATTTGCCGAAATGCGCCAGGGGTTTCTCCAGTATCTTCCCATGGGCGGGCTGGTGGGCATCGTGCTGCTGGCGGAACTGGTCATGATTGTCGGCAGTTGGCTGTTCGCGCCGCAATCGGGTGCCGCGCGGGCCTTTCCGACGCCCCCGCCGGGTCAGGTAACCAACACCCATGCCATCGGGCAAATTCTCTATACCGATTATATTTATCTGTTCCAGGGCGCCGGCATGGTGCTTCTCGTGGCCATGGTCGGCGCCATCGTGTTGACCCTGAGGGCGCGGCCGGGTGTTCGCAAGCAACGCATTTCCGACCAGATCAATCGCCGGGCGGAGGACGCGATCGTCGTCAAAAAAGTTGAATCGGGGAGCGGGATCTAGCGATGTTGGAAATCGGGCTTTCCCATTATCTCACCGTGGCGGCAATCCTGTTCACGCTCGGTATCTTCGGGATTTTTCTCAATCGCAAGAACGTCATCATCATCCTGATGTCGGTGGAACTCATCCTGCTGGCGGTCAATATCAATCTGGTCTCCTTCTCGGTGTTCCTCGGCGATCTGGTGGGCCAGATTTTCGCCATGCTGGTTCTGACCGTGGCGGCGGCGGAGGCCGCCATCGGGCTCGCCATTATCGTTGTCTATTTCCGCAACCGCGGCACCATCGCGGTTGAAGACATCAATCTGATGAAGGGTTAGCGGCGTGTTGTATGTATTGTGCATATTCCTGCCGCTGATCGGCGCCGCCATTGCCGGTTTACTCGGCCCCTGGATCAAGGCCCGGGGCGCCATGATCGTTACCTGCGGCGCTTTGCTCATCTCCGCGTTGATTTCCCCCTTCATCCTGATTGAGGTCGGGCTCGAGGGAAAAACAACGACTATTCAGATCTTTAACTGGATTTCTTCAGGTGCGTTCGAGGTCGATTGGGCGCTGCGCTTCGATACGCTGACCGCCGTCATGCTGGTGGTGGTCACCGTGGTGTCATGCGCCGTGCATTTCTATTCCATCGGCTATATGTCGCACGACCCCTCCATTCCGCGCTTCTTCTCCTATCTCAGCCTGTTCACCTTCTTCATGCTCATGCTGGTGACCGCCGACAATTTCCTTCAGCTCTTCTTCGGCTGGGAAGGGGTGGGGCTCGCGTCCTATCTGCTGATTGGTTTCTGGTACGAAAAACCATCGGCCAATGCCGCGGCGATCAAGGCCTTCCTGGTCAATAGGGTGGGCGATTTCGGCTTTGCGCTGGGAATCATGGGCGTATTCCTGCTGTATGGCACGGTGAGCTTCGATGCCGTCTTTGACGCGACACCGGGCAAGGCGGCGGCGACAATCGAGTTCCTCGGGGGGCAGTACCACGCGCTGACGGTTATCTGCCTGCTTCTGTTCGTCGGCGCCATGGGCAAGTCGGCGCAGCTCGGGCTTCACACCTGGTTGCCGGACGCCATGGAGGGACCGACACCGGTATCGGCCCTGATCCATGCCGCGACTATGGTGACCGCCGGTGTGTTCATGGTGGCGCGTCTGTCGCCCATGTTCGAATATTCGCCTTCCGCCCTGGCCGTGGTGACCGTCGTGGGCGCATCGACAGCCATCTTTGCAGCGACGGTTGGCGTCTGCCAGAATGACATTAAACGGGTGATCGCCTATTCCACCTGCAGCCAGCTGGGCTACATGTTCTTTGCCTGTGGTGTTTCCGCCTACGCGGCGGGCATTTTCCATCTCTTCACCCATGCCTTCTTCAAGGCCCTTCTGTTCCTCGGCGCCGGGTCCGTCATCCACGCCATGTCGGACGAACAGGACATGCGCAAGATGGGGGGCATTTGGCGCATGATCCCGGTGACCTACGCCGTCATGTGGATCGGTTCCTTGGCCCTTGCCGGCATTCCGCCGTTCGCCGGTTTCTATTCGAAGGACATCGTCCTGGAGGCCGCCTATGCATCCAATACCGGGATCGGCGAATACGCCTTCTGGATGGGAATTGCGGCGGCCTTCCTGACCGCATTCTATTCGTGGCGCCTTTTGCTGATGACGTTTCATGGCGAGGCGCGGGCGGATGAACGGGTCATGGCGCACGTCCATGAGTCCCCAAAAGTGATGTTGATCCCGCTGATCTTGCTTGCCGTCGGCGCGATATTCGCCGGTTACATCGGGGTATCGTATTTCGTCGGCGAAGGAGCGGTCGAATTCTGGGGCAATGCCATTCTGGTCCTGCCGTCTCATCCGGCTCTCGAGGCGGCCCATCATGTGCCGTTTTGGGTGAAGGCACTGCCGCTTGTCGTCGGCGTTAGCGGCATCGCGCTTGCGTATATCCTTTATGTCCTTGCACCCGGCCTTCCGGCGGCGATTGCGGGGCGCTTCCGCTTCATTCACCAGTTCCTTCTCAACAAGTGGTATTTCGACGAGCTTTACGACTTTCTGTTCGTGCGCCCGGCATTTATTCTCGGTCGCGGGTTTTGGAAGAGCGGGGACGGCGCCCTCATCGATGGCATCGGGCCGGACGGCATCGCCGCTGCCACCCTCAACCTGGCGCGCCGCGCCGCGGCCTTACAAAGCGGTTACCTCTACCATTACGCCTTCGCCATGCTGACCGGCGTCGTCGTCCTGGTCACCTGGTACCTGTTCCATCAGGTGGGCTAGGACATGGGCAATTTCCCAATTCTGTCGCTGTGTATCTTCGTTCCCTTGATCGGAGCCGGCTTCATCCTGTTCGTTCGTGGAGACGAAGAGGTCGTGGCCCGGAACGTCCGCTGGGTTGCGTTGTGGACATCGCTCGTCACCTTCGTTCTGTCGCTTCTCATCTGGATCAAGTTCGATCCCTCGACGGCGGCCTTCCAGTTCGAAGAACGGAGGGAATGGATTCCTGCGTTCAAGATGTCCTATCGCCTCGGCGTCGACGGCATCTCGGTGTTCTTCGTCATCCTGACGACCTTGTTGACGCCGATCTGCATATTGGCCAGCTGGTCTTCGGTCCAGGAGCGGGTGAAGGAATACATGATCGCCTTCCTG
>JABJKO010000044.1 GCA_018660305.1 Rhodospirillaceae bacterium | reverse complement strand
GTCTTCCGGCCTGATGCCAACGCCGGTATCCTCTACATGGATGCGAAGACCGGTGGTGGCCCCCACCGTGGCCGAGATGCTGATCTTGCCGCCATCGGGGGTAAATTTCGATGCGTTCGATACCAGATTGAACAGGATCTGCCGGATACGCCGTTCGTCACCGCGTAACGCGGGCATTTTCTTGGCAATCCGGACCGCCAGCTTGATCCCGCCGGCTTCGGCACGGCGCTTGAGCAGGGACAGGCTGCTGTCGATCACACGCGCGACATCCACCTCGTCTTCTTTCAGCTCCATCTTGCCGGCTTCGAGCTTGGACAGATCGAGTATGTCCTCTATCAGCGCCAGGAGATGCACGCCGCTGGCATGAATGTCCGCCGAATATTCCTGATAACGCTTCTGGCCCACCGGCCCGAATATCTGTTTTTCGATGACTTCCGCGAATCCCATGATCGCGTTGAGCGGCGTGCGGATTTCATGGCTCATACTGGCAAGAAATTCGCTCTTGATGCGGTTGGCCAGTTCGGCTTCTTCCTTGGCCCCCCGAAGCGCCATGAGCGCGTAGTGCCGTTCGGTAACATCGAGAAAGATCCCGTCCCAGACAATATCGCCATCGTCGCGTTCCCGCGGGCGGGCAATACTCTGCACCCTCCGGAAAGCACCCACTGCATTGGGAACCCGCAGCTCCAGTTCCACCGGCGACAGGCCGGGGGCTGAATTTCGCACCGCATTGCGCAACGCCCGGCGGTCGTCGGGATGGATTTTTTGCAGCAGGGTAGTCGCCCGGCTCATCACGGCGTCGGCCTCGACACCAAAGAGTTCCTGAATACCCTGGCTGATGAAGGGGAAGCGAATATGTCCGCTACGGCGCATCACGCACTGATAAATGGCGCCCGGGATATTTTCCGCAAGAGCGGCCATACGCCGCTCACCCTCGACGCGCGCCTGACGGCCGCTGACGCGGCTGGAAATATCGCGGAGGACGCTTAACACCGCCGGCTTTCCCCGCCAGGTGATGCGGATGCCCAGAACCTCGATATCCAGTTCGCTGCCATCGAGCCGCCTGCGCTTCTGCTCTTCCATGGGCACCGAGCCACTGGTCTGCAGCCGGCGCCGGCGCCGGGCGATCCGTTCCCGCTCCTCCGCAGGCACAAAATCTTCGGCGCGACGCCCGATGAGATCAGCAGGGGAATCCATACCGAACAAGCGGCCGGCAGCGTCATTGGCATAGACGATGATACCGTCGCAGGTAATGCGGACAGCATCGGGCAGGAACTGGACGAGACGGCGATATCGCTCATCGCCCTCGTTCCCGGCCTGAACATCCTGCAAATCGGCAACAAGACCTCGCAAGCCTTTCAGCTCCGACACCAGTTCCGACTTTGTTTTACGGCTATCTTGAGTGGCCATGGCCACCTACCTTCGGCGGCAATTCCGCCATTAATCTTCATTAATCTAGAATGAAGAATGTTAACAATGAGTTAAAAGAATATTTATCAGCTAACTAAGGCAGAATTTGGGCACTATCCCTACCCCTAAGGCGATCAATTCGCCTCCTGCTTTGATCAAACAAACGCCTTTGGGGTTATGAAGCCTTACCGAACCAATACGAAAGCATTACGCGAAAGGACAGTTCGTCTTCCGTCCCTTGGAACACAGGGACATTCAGGACCCGGAATTTAAATTAAACAATTCGTTGTCCTAAAACACGTCAGCCAATACTTCGGTAATCGACCGGGTCCGTTATATCGAGCGTCTTACCGGCAGGCGGTAAAGGATATTTGAGTCCGGTTGCGCAGTTAAACAAGACACAACGCTCATTTTTTTCGATGCGGCCATCGGCCAGGGCCTGCCGGAAGGCGGCATAGGTCGCCGCGCCTTCGGGACAGAGCAGCAATCCGTCCTCCCGCGCCATATCCGCCAGCGCGACCTCGATGTCCCGGTCATCGACGGCAATGGCGAAACCATTGCTGGCACGGACAGCCCGCAGGATCAGGAAATCGCCAATGGCAACAGGAACACGAATACCGGCAGCATAAGTCTGTGCGTCCTGCCAGAGCGGGGCATGGTCATCGCCATTTTCCCACGCCCTGACAATGGGCGCGCAGCCACTGGCCTGGACCGCTACCATGCGGGGCCGTTTGGAACCGATAAATCCGATGGCCTCCAGCTCGTCGAACGCCTTCCACATACCGATCAGACCGGTACCGCCGCCCGTCGGGTAGAGGATGACATCGGGCAATTCCCAGCCCAGCTGTTCCGCCAGCTCCAGCCCCATGGTCTTCTTGCCCTCGATGCGATAGGGCTCCTTGAGGGTCGAGCAATCGAACCAGCCCATGGCCTCCTTGCCCTCGCCGACAATGCGCCCGCAATCATTGATCAGGCCGTTCACCAAAAAGGTATGGGCGCCCTGCAGGGCAATCTCGCGGACATTAATCTCCGGCGTGTCATCCGGGCAAAAAACATAGGTCTCGATGCCGGCGCGCGACGCATAGGCCGCCATCGCCGATCCGGCGTTTCCGTTGGTGGGCATGGCCATCCGCTGAATGCCCAATTCCTTCGCCATGGAGACGGCAAGGGCCAATCCCCGCGCCTTGAACGAGCCGGTCGGCAGCCGGCCTTCCTCTTTGACCAGCAGCTCGGCACAGCCCAGTCTCGCGGCGGTGGCGGTGGCGGAGACCAGGGGTGTCATGACCTCACCGAGCCTCATGACATTCTCCTCACGTCTCACCGGCAGAAATTCCCGATAGCGCCAGAACCCGCCCTCGGCACGGGCTGCCAACGCCTCCTTGGTGACGGACCGGGCCAGCGCCTCCAGATCATATCGAACCAGGAGCGGCTTACCGGTCTCCGACAGATTATGAATCTCGTCGGCGGCATAATGCTTTCCGGTTTCACTGCATTCCAGATGGGTGGTGAAGGTGGGCGTCTCGGACATGGTGATACTCAATGGTTCAGAATACGGCTCAGGAACTGCTTGGTGCGGTCGGATTCAGGCGCGGTGAAAAAGCGCTCCGGCGGCGCGATCTCGACAATCTCTCCTTCGTCAAGAAAGACGATGCGATCGGCCATGGCGCGGGCCAGTCCCATCTCATGGGTGACACACAGCATGGTCATCCCCTCCTC
>JABJKO010000045.1 GCA_018660305.1 Rhodospirillaceae bacterium | reverse complement strand
GCTTGCCTACATCAAGAACGTGTTCGGCATGTACAACAAGTACGTCTATGCCGGTCAGAAGAAGCTGGGTCAGATGGATGGCAAGCGGCTGGCCGATCTGCAGGCGTTCTACGTGAAACACGGCATTGTCCGCAAGCCGGTCCCGGTGGGTGATCTCTATACCAACCAGTTCGTGAAGTAGGATTATGAGGAACAACACGACGAGCAATAATATCTGGGCGAGCGTTGCCCTGCTCGTCGTGTTTCTTGCCGCCTGGGAGTGGGGGCCGGCGCTGCTCGGCATCCCACCCTATATTATCCCGCCGGCATCCACGGTTTATGACGAGTTCCTGCGGGCGGTGCAGCAGGAACGGCTGTTCTATCACTCGATGATCACCGGGGCGGAGACCCTGATCGGCTTTGCCATCGGCGCTGTCCTCGGCATGGTCATCGGTTATGTGCTGGGGATCTCTGAGCGGGCCGAATTTATTCTGTCTCCTTATATACTGGCGCTTCAGATTGCCCCCAAGGTGGCCTTTGCGCCGCTGTTCGTCCTGTGGTTCGGCTTTACGGTCTATCCCAAGATCCTGGTGGCGATACTGATCGTGTTCTTCCCCATCATGGTCAATGTGCTGGGTGCTATCCGAACGGTGGATCCGGACATGATCAATCTGGCAAGGACCTTCAGCGCCAGCCGCTGGCAGATCTTCCGCATGATCGAGTTCCATGACGCCATGCCGCCGTTGTTTTCCGGGCTGCGGATCGCGTCGACCCTGGCCGTGATCGGCGTGGTGGTGGGCGAGATGGTGGGCGGCAATCTCGGGCTCGGCTTCCTGCTGGTGTTTGGCGAAGGGGCGGGCAACACCGCCCTGGTGTTCGTGACCATCATCATGCTGACGGTGGTGGGCATCGTCGCCTATGGCGGCGTGGTGTTGCTGGAAAAACGCGTGCTGCATTACCTACCGCGCAAGGATTACGCGACCATTTGAGAAACCTGCTCCAAAATCATGAGGGAGCATGGAGGAAAAGATGAGCAAGAAAATATCGTCGAAGGATCAGATCGCGGACCGGGTCTCCAAGGGCCTGAAGAATTACTGGTATCCGGTCCTGCCCAGCTGGGCGCTTACCGGAGACGGTCCCATGGGGATCACCCGCCTGTCGGAGAACATCGTGGTGTGGCGCGACAGGGAAGGCGAGATCCACGCGCTGGAAGACCGCTGCCCCCATCGCGGTGCGCGGCTGTCGCTGGGCTGGAATCTGGGCGACCGTCTGGCCTGCTGGTATCACGGCATCGAAGTAAATAGCGAGGGTGTGGTTGCCAATGTGCCCGCGGTGAATGACTGCTCGCTGGAAGGCTGTCAGACCACCCGCACTTATCCGGCCCGGGAAATCCACGGCGCCATTTTTCTCTATTTCGGCGACGAGGCCCATCCCGAACCGTGTGAGCTGACCCTGCCGGAACAGCTGACGTCGGATGATTACGGCTCCGTCCTGTGTACGGCCGTGTGGAAGTGCCATTACCAATACGCCATCGACAATGTGATGGACCCCATGCATGGCGCCTATCTGCATGCCAAATCCCACTCCATGGCGTTTGGTGACAAGGAAGCCAACATGCGGGTTCGCAATACCGATACCGGACTGGTGTTCGAAAAAATCGGGCAGCGCGATGTCAATTTTGACTGGGTGGAGTTCGGCGACAGCGGCAGCCTGTGGATGCTGCTCTCCATCCCGTATCGGAAGAATGCCGGGCCCGGCGGCAGCTTCTATATCGTCGGGTTTGTGACGCCTCTCGATGAAGAGCACTGCCAGGTGTTCTTCTGGCGCACCCGTCAGGTGTCGGGCTGGCAGCGCGATGTCTGGAAATTCATGTACAAGAACCGGCTCGAAGGGCTCCATTGGGACGTGCTGGAACAGGACCGCATCGTCCTCGAGCAGATGGCGCCCGACGCCCGCGACCAGGAAGGTCTCTACGCCCACGATGTCGGGCTCATGCGCATCCGCCGGCTGTTCGAAAAGACTGCCAGGGAGCAGGTGAAGGAACTCACCGCGGCGGCGGGCGAGTAGGGCATAGTCCATGGCGGTTTCAATTTCCCTGGAAGGCAAACGCATCCTGGTCACGGGCTCGGCCCGCGGTCTTGGCTGCGCCTTCGCCGAGGCCGCCACTGAAGCCGGCGCCAGGGTGATCATCGCCGATATCCTTGAGGATGAGGGCCGCGCCACCGCGCAACGCCTTGGGACCGAGTTCGTCGCTGTCGATCTCGCCGATCCGGAGTCCGTGTCATCCTGCATGGAAAGCGTCGTGGGCCATCTCGGCGGCCTCGACGGGCTGGTCAATAACGGCGCCATCGCCACCGGTATCGGTGGCCCCACCATGACCGAGATCGACATCGAGGTGTGGGACCGGGTAATGGCCGTAAACGTTCGCGGTACCTGGCTCATGAGCCGGGCGGCGGTGCCTCATCTGGCGAAATCAAATGGCGGAAAAATCGTCAATATGGCGTCGGACACCGCGCTGTGGGGCGCGCCGCGCCTGATGCATTATGTGGCCAGCAAGGGTGCGGTGATCGCCATGACCAAATCCATGGCCCGCGAGCTGGGCCCCGACGGGATCGCGGTCAACAGCATCGCGCCGGGCCTGACGCTGGTGGAAGCCACCGAGTACGTCCCCGAGGATCGCAAGAATCTTTATATCGACGGCCGCGCCATGAACCGGGAACAGCTTCCCGATGATGTCACCGGCGCCGTGCTTTTCTTACTCAGCGATGCCGCCAGCTTCGTGACCGGCCAATGCCTGCCGGTCAATGGCGGCTTTGCCATGAACTGAACTGACCAACTGAACCGACCAACTGGAGAGGATTTGACCATGCCCGATACAGCAGAATTCCAGAGGGAAGACATCGAGACCTGGAGCCAGCCCGAGGGCAAGAGTTTCGACGAATGGATGAATTCGCGGGTCGCCCGGTTCGAGACACGGACATACGACTGGGACGCGCTTAAGTTCCAGGCCGATTTCGATCCCAAATATGCCCGCGCCCAGTGCCGCTATATGGGCACCGGCGGCACCGGCGTGGAAAGCGACGAAAATGTGGTCCCGTCCGAGCATTTCACCTTTTCCACCATGGTCCTGCCGGCCGGCTGTGAAGGCCCGTCCCATATCCATGTGGATGTGGAGGAAGTGTTCTTCATGCTCAAGGGCAGTATCCGGCTGACCATCGAGGACGATAACAATGCCTATGAGACCATCCTTAAGGACCGGGATCTGGTCTCGGTCCCGCCGGGTTTCTATCGCGGGCTCCTCAATGTGGGACAGGAAGAGGCGCTGATGCTGGTCATGCTGGGCAGCAAGAAGCCGGTGACCCCGAGCTATCCGCCCGACCACCCGCTGGCCAAGATCAAGCGGTAGGACGGAAACCGCCCGCCTCATGAATAGTGTCCTTGCCATAGACCAGCGCGTTGATGCCGATTTTCCGGTACGGGAAATCGCGGCGGAGGGCTGCATATTCACTTACCGGACCAACGGTGAGGGGCCGATGCTGGTCCTGCTGCACGGTATCGGGTCCGGGTCGGGGTCGTGGTTCCATCAGCTGCACGATCTGGCGGATCGGTTCCGTATGGTGGCTTGGGATGCGCCGGGTTATGGACGCACCACGCCGCTCGCGCCGGAAACCCCGGATGCGTCCGACTATGCCAGCGCGCTGCAATTGTTCCTGTCGGCGCTGGATATCCGGCCGGACGTTCTGCTAGGTCATTCTCTGGGGGCCATGATGGCGGGGCGATATGCGACAAGTTTCAAACCGCCGACGCGGGCGCTGATCCTGGCCGATCCCGCCAACGGTTATGGCGAAGCGGATGCGGAAACCCGGTCGCAGAAAATGAATGCCCGGCTCAAAATGGTGGATGAGCTGGGGCCCGAGGGCATGGCCGCCTCGCGCTCGTCCAACCTGCTGTCGGCGGATGCATCCGATGAGGCCATGGCGCTGGTGCGCTGGAACATGGGCCAGATCCATCCCGAGGGCTACCGGCAGGCCACCCGCATGCTGGCTCACGGTCATCTGATGGGCGATGCCACCAAATATGACGGCCCCGTTCTGGTGATGGGCGGCAGCGAAGACAAGGTCACGCCGGAGGACGGCTGCCGCGCGGTTGCGGCTGCATTCCGGAATGCGGAATACCGCACGCTTCCCGGCGTCGGTCACGCCTCCTATGTGGAAAACGGTAAGCAATTCAACGACATGGTCATCGGTTATCTGGAGAGCCTCGATGGCTGAGATCGCACAGGACAGCCAGAAATACATTGTGCCCGGGCTTCAGCGCGGACTGCAGATCCTGCGCGCCTTCGACCGCGACCGGACACAGATCGGCGCGCCGGACATCGCCAAGGAGCTGAATATTCCCCGCTCCACCGTGTTCCGTCTGATGCAGACCCTGGAGTTCATGGGGTTCCTGGAGAAGGTGGAGCATTCCAGCGATTACCGGCTGAGCGTCGGCGTGCTGTCGCTGGGATTCGAATTCCTGGCCTCATTGGAGGTCACCGAACTGGCGCGGCCCATCCTCGACCGGTTGCGCGATGAAACCGGCTATTCGTCCCATCTTGCCATCCGCGATGGAGATGAGGTGGTCTTCGTGGTCAAGTCGGCGGCCCGCACGGCCTTTGCCAGCGCGGTAAATATCGGCACGCGCCTGCCGGCCCATGGCACGGTGCTGGGACGCATGATCCTGGCGGATCTGTCGGCGGACGAACTGGCCCAGATCTATCCCAAGAGCCAGCTCAAGCAGTTTTCCGACCAGACACCGGCGAGCCGCGCGGCGTTGGAGACGGTGCTGGCCGATGACAGGGCGCGGGGCTATGCCATCAGCGAAGCTTATTTCGAGCACGGCATCGCGGCCATCGCGGCACCCATCAAGGACGGCACCGGGCGGGTGGTGGCGGCCATCAACGTGACCATTCCCAACGGCTCCATCGAGCGGGCGGATATGGAAGGCAAACATCTGGCCAGAGTCCTGGAAGCCGCGCGCGAACTGTCCCGCCTGCTCAATTATCGCGAGGAAGGGGAGGGCGCTGACATGAGGGTAGCCGGATGAAGGTAGATCTGACGGGAAAGACGGCTGTCGTAACCGGCGGATCGTCGGGCATCGGTCTGGCAACGGCACGTCTGTTTCTCGATGCCGGGGCCAACGTGGCCATCTGCGGCCGCGATAGCGACCGGCTGGCGAGCGCCATGGAGGATCTTGGAGCAGATGAGGCGCGGCTGATGTCCTTTCAGTGCGATGTGCTGAACAAGGAACAGGTCAATGGGTTCGCCCGGGCGGTCGAGGAAAAATTCGGCGGCACGGATATACTTGTGAACAATGCAGGGCAGGCGCGTGTCGCCAATTTCGCCGAGGCCAGCGATGATGATTGGCGCGATGAATTCGAGCTAAAGCTTTTCTCCGTTATCTACCCGACGCGGGCCTTCCTGCCCCTGCTTGAAAAATCGGATATTCCCTCCATCGTTTGCAGCAATGCGTTGCTGGCCCGGCAGCCTGAGCCGCATCTGGTTCTGACGTCGTCGGCGCGGGCCGCCATCCTCAACATGCTTAGGTCGCTGGCGACAGAGTTCGCACCAAAGGGCATCCGGGTGAACTCCATTCTCATCGGTATGATCGAATCCGGCCAGCTTCACCGGCGCCACAAAGCGCAGGCAAAGAATGGTGAGAGTTTCGATGATTGGTCCAGGGCGCTTGCCAGGATTCGGGAAA
Source organism: Rhodospirillaceae bacterium (assembly GCA_018660305.1). The sequence goes on along the minus strand of JABJKO010000045.1, from coordinate 14,308 downwards.
TTCCGCTGGGCCGGGTAGGTCTGTCGGAAGAGGCGGCCCAGGCGATCTTTTTTCTCGGCTCTCCTTTGTCATCCTATACGACCGGGGCGACGCTCGATGTTTCAGGTGGTCTGAACCGCAATGTCTGATTTGATCACTGTCGGAGAGGGTGTTGTTCGGTTGCTGGAAGCGGCCGGGGTCGAGATCGCCTTTGGCGTCATCTCCATCCACAACATGCCCATTCTTGATGCCATCGGACGGCGCAACCGCATCCGGTTCGTGCCTTCGCGCGGCGAAGCCGGCGGCACCAACATGGCGGACGCCGCGGCGCGGGTTACCGGCGGGCTCGGGGTGGTGATCACCAGCACGGGAACGGCGGCGGGCAATGCCTGTGGCGCGCAAGTGGAGGCGCAGACGGCGGGCACGCCCCTGCTGCATTTGACCGGCCAGATCGACAGCCCCCATCTGGACAAAAACCGGGCCTTCATTCACGAGGCCCGCGACCAGCTCGGCATGCTCACGGCGGTGTCCAAGGCGGCGTTTCGGGTGACGTCCGCCGAGACCGCCATGGAAACGGTGCGCCACGCCATAAGGCTGGCCCTGTCGGCCCCCTCCGGGCCGGTCAGTGTCGAAATTCCCATCGATATCCAGAAGGCACGGATCAGCGCCGATGATCCGGAGTGTCCGCCCGTGGACGTCCCATTGCCCGATGAAGCCGCGCTGGATGCGCTGGCCGAAAAGCTCCTGACGGCACGTCGGCCTCTGCTGTGGCTGGGCGGTGGCGCCCGCCATGCCGGTGAGGCCGTTCGGCGGCTGATTGATCTCGGCTTTGGCGTGGTGACCTCGACCCAGGGGCGCGGCATCGTGCCGGAGGATGACCCGGCAACCCTCGGGGCCTTCAACGCGGTGCCCACCAGTGAAGAATTCTACAAGACGTGTGATGCCATGGTGGTTGTGGGCTCCCGGCTGCGCGGCAACGAGACGCTGGGCTATCGGCTGGTGCTGCCCCAGCCTCTTTTTCAGATTGACGCCGGCCCGGAGTCGGACGGGCGGTGCTACGGGAGTGATCTTTTTATTCACGGCGACAGCGCGCTGACGCTGTCCGGTCTCGCCGACCGGCTTGACGGGAATATGGATATCGATCCGGCGCTCCGCGACGATTTGATCGCGGCCCGCCGGGCGGGCGAGGCGGCGACCCGCAAGAATCTGGCGCCCTATGACACGCTGTTCGACGGCCTGGCCGACGCAGGCGGTGACGAGTATTTGTGGGTGCGTGATATCACGCTATCCAACAGCATGTGGGGCAACCGCATGATGACCCTGCGGGGGCCGCGCGACGGCGTGCATGCCACAGGTGGTGGCATCGGGCAGGGCCTGCCCATGGCAATTGGGGCGGCGCTGGCGGCGCCCGACCGGCAGGTGCTGTGCCTCACCGGCGATGGCGGGCTGCAGCTCTGTATCGGAGAGCTGGCCACCCTGGCCGAGAGCGGCGCGCGCGTCCTGGTGCTGGTGATGAACGATCAGGGCTATGGGGTGATCCGCAATATCCAGGATGCCCATTACGACGGACGGCACGGCTATACCGACGTGCTCACACCAAAATTCGCCGAATTGTGCGCCGCCGTTGGCGTGGCCCATCGCCGGATTTCAGATCTCGGTGAAGCCGGGGCCGTCCTTGCCGGGGCCCTTGCGCTCAACGGCCCGGTGATGGTCGAGGTGGACATGCCTGCCATCGGCGATTTTGCTACCAGCTTTGCCGGCCCGCCGGTACGGACCAAGGCGATCTGAATAGTTTGCCAAACGGGCCTAATCGGGTAATTTTTTGCTCGGACTAACGAGAGAAAAAAAATCCATGCCCAGGGTTCTGACCGATGCCCAGCAAAAGCAATACCGACAGGACGGGTTTGTCTCGCCCCTCGACTGCATCGCGGCGGATGAGGCCGCTGCCTTTTTGCGCAAAATCGAGGATTACGAGGCCAAGGTGGGCGAGGATGTCAGCAAGACCATCCGGGTGCGCGCGGTACTGGCCTTCAAGTGGCTGATCGATCTCTCCCGCCATCCGCAGATCGCCGGCGCGCTGCAGGATGCCATCGGCCCCAACGTGCTGCTGTTCCTGTCCGGTGTGTGGTCAAAGCGGCCGGGCACCGACACGTTTGTGTCCTGGCATCAGGATGGCGCATATAATCCGTTCGACCGTAACGACGGCGCTACTGCCTGGATCGGGCTCACGGAGTCAACGCCGGAGAAGGGCAACATAAGGGCGATCCCGGGCAGCCATAAGGCGATCATTCCTCACGTGGAGACATTTGACAAAGATAACATCCTCTCGCGCGGCCAAAGCGTGCCCGATGTGGATACCAGCCAGGCCGTTGATATGCCGCTCAGCGCCGGACAGTTTTCCCTGCATCATGAATTGTTGGTGCACGGCTCCGCGCCCAACATGACTAGTGAGCGCCGGCTCGGCATTTCCTTCGCCTGCGTGCCCACCGAGGCAAAGCCCCTGTCCGGTCCTGATACCGGCGTGCTGATCGCCGGCGAGAATTTGCCCGGCCACTGGGTGCTCAACAAAGAACCGGCCTTCGACCTGGACCCCGTCGGCATGGCGGAACTGGCGGCTGTCCAGAAGGCCTATCGCGACCCGGACTCCACCAAACTCATCACCGAGGTAATCGGTTAGCCTCCATTGCCCGAAATTTAGCAATCGGGCCCATGGGTTTTTTACGAAACCGGCTTGCCGTCTTCGGTGATGTAATCCCGCCAATGGTGCTTCACCTCGAAGCCGAGGATTTCCCTGGCGCGGCTGGTGTCGAGGCCGCCGAAGTGGCTGGGGAAGCCGTCGCGAATTTTTGTGCCCGGCAGGTACTTCGCGATCAGCTCGGCCGTGGGTTCCCGGAAGCGGCTGAGATCATGGCTGAGATTGCAGATCACGTGCCCGTCCACATCCGCTTCCGCCGCCAGCCGGGAGCCCTCTGCCGCATCGCGCACATCGATATAGCTCCAGAAAGTGCCCATCTTGTAACCTGGATCGGCCCAGCGCTGCGGTAGGGATTGGTAGTCTAGGTCGAAATTGACCCCGCTGATGCGCAGGCTGACCACGCTGGTGTCGCTAAAGGACACAAATGAATCGGCAAGCCGCTCAGCAACGATTTTCGACTGGCCATAGGGGTCCTGCGGCGTACACGGGTAATCCTCGTCCAGCGGCAGGTAATCCGGCGGCCACATTTTTGCCGCGTAGGTGAATCCATAGGCGGCGATGCTTGACGCCATCACCACGCGTCGCACATTCCGATCAGTGGCTGCTTTCAGGACGTTGTAGCTGGCGGCGCTGTTGTTCGAAAATGTCTCGGTGTCGGAGACGATACCCGGCGCCTGATAGGCCGCGAGATGCACAACCGCATGGGCGCCCGCGAAAGCGTCATGCAGATCGTCGAATTGTGTCAGATCACAGATGCGGGTCTCGCACAGAGACCTCGCCGGCTGCGCCCGGTCCAGGTTCAGGACGTCGTGGCTTGCCGCCATCAACGCCCGCACGGTCTGACTTCCCAATTTCCCGCTGCCGCCGGTGACGACAATTTTCATGGGGCGGGGACTGACCGCACGCCGACGAAGGAATCCAGCGTGACCAGCCCTTCGGCGTTTTCTTCCTGATGGAGGCCCTTGGGCTCCTTACCCGCGGCGGCCGCTTCAATGGCTTCGCGCACCATCTTGCGCAGCACGATGACGCCGCGATCGGAATTGCCCAGATTTTCACTGCGATGCCCGACGAGAGCCTGGGTGCCTTGCGTGACGATGTCTTCCTGGCGGACATTGCCGCGGAACGGCATGAGCGGGCGCTTGTCGTAGGGTTTGACCTCTTGCGTCGGGATCTCTCGTTTTCGCATCTTGCCCAGGCGCTCGAACATGTCCGGCTCCGGCCCGGTGTAATAATCGACGGTGAACAGCATGAAGTGATCGTCGTCATTGGGCGTCAGGAACAGGAGATGTTCGTAATCGGAGCCCGCATTGACGCCAAGCTGCGGGTCCACCTTGGCATGCACATAGGGCGTGTCGCCCACCTGAAGCACGCTGGGCAACCCGAGGCTCATTTCGTCCACCACTTCGGTGCCGGGCTCGCTGCCCGGCTTGGTCATGACGATCTTCATGCCATAGGAGGTTTCCACCGGCTCGAAGGCGGGCGGATCGTCCATGCTGAAAAACCGGTCGCCCCAGGTCTGTTGTCCATAGCCGCTGGCGGCATGGAGGATCCACACATGGGCCGGATCGGCGCTGTTTTCATAGAAATTGAACCAGCTGTAATCGAAATGCCGCGTGTCCTCCACCAGTCTCTGCCCGCCATGATCCACCAGCGCTGCGTAGTTGAGAAACGGCGGCGGGTTCTCCGGATCCGGCCCCATATAGGCAAAAATCAGCCCGCCCTGTTCGTGTACCGGGTAGGACACATGCTCCACTCTGTCGCAGAATTCCATGCCCTTGGGCTCGGACGGCTGTTCGAGGCAGGTGCCTGACGCATCATAGAGCCAGCCGTGATAGGGGCAGCGGATGCCGGTCTCTTCCACATCGCCATATTCCAGTGACGCCCCGCGATGGGGGCAGTACCGGCCGATGAGGCCCAGCGTCCCCGATCCATCCCGGAACAACACCAGATCCTCGCTCAGCACCCGCAGCGCCTGCGGGATGTCATACAGCTCCTTCGTCGTCCCGACGGCAAACCAATAGCGCCGCAACCAGTCGCCCCCCGGCGTCCCGGCAGCGGTGTGGGCAATATCAGCGTCTGTTATGGGCATGGGGTCCTCATAGGTCGCTCACCTCAATCGATGATGCCAGCATCGCAAAATGCCTGGCGGATGGTGTTTCTGGCGTCCTCGGGCAACGGGTCGGTGGCCCATCGCGGGAAACGTTTGACGTCGAAACCGCGCACCCGGAAAGTCTCGCCCAGCGTGCCGCGGCCGTGTTTTTTCTGGGTGGCGATAAACATCTGGGTGATGCGGTTCACCTTGTCCTGCAGATCGCGGGCCGCGGCATAATTCTTGGCGTCCAGCGCCTCATAGAGCGCGACACACAATTCCGGCACCGCCGCCGTCGGCGGGTTGATCATGCCGGCGACGCCAAACGGCACCAGCCCGAAGATATCGCCATTGCCGGTGAACACTGACACATCATCGGGGAACATCTTCACATAATCCGCCATGGCGCCGGCACCATAGGCGACCTTGATCCCGCGGATCGCCGGTATTTCCTTTTTCATCTTCACGCCGAACTCCGGCGAGATGGAAATGCCGCAATATTTCGGATTCTCGTAAATATAAATTGGCAGCGGCGCGGCATCGGACACCGCTTTGTAATGTTCGAGGATCGCGGACGGTGGTGCGTCGCAATAGTAATATGGAGGCACGATGCCAATGGCGTCGGCACCGGCATCGGCGGCGTGTTTGGCCAGCGCCACGGTGGTCGGCGTATCGGCGCAGCCCACATGAATAATGGCTGGCACCCTCCCGGCATTCTGATCGAGAACGATCTCGGCCACCGATTTGCGTTCGGCTTCGGAAAGCACCGGGCCCTGGCCCGACGAGCCCAGCGCGAACAGCCCGTGCACCGACGCGGCCACATAAAAATCCACCAGCTCACGCAGCACCTTCTCATCGACGCTGTTGTCCTCATGAAACGGTGTGATAACCGGTATCAGAACGCCTTTATACACCTCTCCGGGGCCTCCCAACCTTTGTGGTGTGCTGCCTGATTCAGTAATTCAAAACCGCCGGTAAAGCAAATTATTGGCCGCTATATTCAGCCTCCTCACCCCGGAACAACAGTTTCCGTGCCCTCTATCTGGATGCGGAAGCCGGAACGGGTGTGGGGGTAGTAATCCCACAGGGCGCGGTGGTGGGTGCAGCGATTGTCCCAGAAGGCGATGGAGTGGGGCGACCAGTTGAAGCGCACCTGGAAGTTGGGGTGTTCGCAATGGTGGAACAGGTAGGACAGAATGGCGTCGCTCTCGTCTTTCGAGACGCCGCAGATCCGGGTGGTGAAGATGGGATTCACGTAGAGTAGCCGGCGGCCGGTCACCGGGTGCTTGGCGATGACCGGATGTTCGGTGATGGGCAAATTGTTGGTGGCCGTCCGGGCGAAGGCGCCGGCGCCGTCATGAAGCGCGGTCACCCCTTCGAGATAGCGCTTCATATTGTCGGACAGGGCGTCATAGGCGGCATACATGCTGGCGAACATGGTATCGCCGCCGCCATCGGGCGGCACTGTGTGGATGTAAAGAATGGTCCCCATGGGCGGGGTTTCCATGCAGGACTGATCGGTGTGCCAGATCTCGTTGCCGGAGATAGCGGTGGAGTTCTCGTCGAAATGTAGCGCCCGCACTTCCGGATGATCGCTGAGCTGTTTCGAATTGGTGCCGTCGCCGCCGACACTCACATGCAGCGTGCCGAAATGGGCGCCCAGCGCTTTCTGGGTCTCATGGGTCAGTTCCTGGTCGCGGAAGAGCAGCACCTGGCGGTCCATTAGCGCATGGTGGAGGTCCTTGACGGTCGCCTCATCCAGCTTCTGGCTCAGATCGATGCCGCTCACCAGCCCGCCGATGTTGGGCGTTACCGGTGTCACGCTGATGGTGTCGTAAGCCATGATATTTCCTCCGCCCTCATTTAATTCCTGTTCAAGGATGACTCCAAATTGCGTCACAGGCAAACTGCGCCGTCCGGTTAAAGCGGTGAGGCGGTGTCATGACCATTACGCTCCATGAGAATTTCCGCGCCGTGTTCTATGCGCCGTTTTATCTTCCGTTTGCGTTGGGCGCCTTCGCGGCTGAGGGACTGGATGTGGTGCTCGAACCGTCCGATGCCCCCGGACCCACGGCCCGGAACCGCGATGATACCGCGCCGGCGGTGTGGTGGGGCGGGCCAATGCGCATTCTGGTTGACCGCGACAGGGATCCGGCTTCCACCCTGGTCAGTTTCTGTGAGGTGGTGACACGGGATCCGTTCTTTCTGGTGGGGCGCGAGCCGAACCCCAATTTCAGCTTCGCCGATCTTTCCCGTTTGCGCGTCGCCACGGTCAGTGAAGTCCCCACGCCCTGGATGTGCCTGCAGCTGGATCTGCGCGATGCCGGTGTGGATCCCGAGAGTATCGACCGTGTCGCCGATCAGCCTATGGCTGCCAATGCGGACGCATTGCGGGATGGCACGGTGGACGTGATCCAGGTTTTCGAGCCGTTTGTGGAACAGCTAGTGTCCGAAGTGGCAGGGCATATCTGGTATGCGGCGGCAGGGCGTGGCCCCACGTCCTACACCTCGTTCTATACCACGGAGAAAGCCCTGACCGACCGGCCTGATGTGATGCTGGCCATGATCCGGGCGATCCACAAGACCCAGACATGGCTGCACGGCGCCGAGCCGGCGACAATCGCCGAGACGCTCGCGTCCTATTTTCCAGACCTTGATCCGGCCACGCTCGCAGGCTGTATCGCCCGCTACAAATCCCTCGGACTGTGGGGCCGCGATCCTTATCTGCCGGAAGCTGGTTTCGAACGGCTGAGACAATCCTGCCTGTCGGGTGGATTGATAAAGCGCGGCGCGGACTATGCCGATTGCGTCAATAACAGCCTGGCGCGGGCAGTAATGGAGGATGGCCCGGCAACCGCGTAATTACGCCAGCCCGTAAAACTCCAGGGTGTTGTCATGGAGAATGCGGCGCTGGTCGGCTGGGTCAATTCCCTCCACATCCAGAAAACTTTGCACCGAGCCGCCGCCGGAATCGAAATGGGGATAATCGGTGGCGAACAGGATCTTGTCAGCGCCCAGCCCCTGGATGGCGAGCGGAATGGTTTCGTCGCCGGGATCGCAGCTCACCACGCATTGCCGGTCGAAGTAAGCGCGCGGATGCATGCTCAGCCCTTCCATGTAATGGCCGAGCTTGGGGTGTTCGAAATGTTCGTCCAGCCGCGACAGCCAGTAGGGCGCCCAGGAACAGCTGGCTTCGAAGAAACCAACCTTGAGCCTTGGGTGGCGTTCCAGCACGCCGCCGCAGATCAGCGCCATCATGGCCATCATCTGTTCGAACGGGTGCGAGATCACGTGATGAAACAGATAGCTTTCCGGCACCTGCATGCCGCCATAGCGTTCGCCGCCGGCGGTGGTCGGATCGCCGGTGGATTCATGAATTATCAGCGGTACGCCCAGCTCCTCCACCGCCGTGTAGAACGGCTCGCGGTCCGCGGCATCGAGGCGCTTTCCCGCCGCCGGGTTGGGCCGCGCAGAAACGGCCACCGCGCCCAGTTCCCCCACCGCGCGCCGGGCCTCCCTGATGGCCTCGTCAATGTCGTACAGCACCACGGGCGCGGCGAATTTCAGCCGCTCGGGAAAGGCCCCGCACCAGTCCGACATCCAGCTGTTGTAAGCCCGCATGATGGCCTGCGCGAAGCTGGGCTCCATATACCCGGCGGTCAGCGCGGCGGACGGGAACAACACCGCGAGACGGATACGTTCCTTGTCCATTACCTTGATGCGGTTCTCGGCGCTCATGGGTTTGCGGACTGAAATTTCCTTGGGGAACGGCGGATGTTCCTCGCCATCCACAATGAAACGCCGGTTTCTGTCGGCGTTGAGCGCCCAGCCCTCGGTCCTGTCACGGAAGCCCGGCTCCAGATAGTCGGTGAACATCACATCTTCTTCGTGGACATGGCCATCGGCATCGATGGCGAAATCGTCCGCTGGCGCGCTGGCCCCGGATGGCGGTGTCATGACAGCCCCCTGTCTTTTTTATATTGCTCCATCAGTGTAGCGGACATTTTTCCGGTCGCCCTCTGCTTTCTTGTCGACCCTGAAGGGTTCCCATACACTCTTGGCAAATAAATAGCTGGCTCAGGGCCCTCAGGAGAAAACCCATGGCAACCATCGTTGACCCCGCCACCGATATCGTCGCGCGCATCACGGCGATCCGCGACAAGTGGCATTTCAAACAGCATCCCATGTCGCAGCGTCTCGCCGAGGGCACGCTGGATCTGCGCGTGCTGGCCACCTACATGGCGCAGCACGCCAAGTACGTGCGTTACGGGCTGCAGGCCTTTGGGCATCTATACGCGCGCGGCCCGGCCGATGTGCGCAAGATGCTGGCCGAGAACATGGCCGAGGAAGAGGGGCTGATCGGCGGGCACACCGAACACGGCGCCCACGATCATATGCAGATGATTTATGATTTCTGCGAGGTGGCCGGCATGACCAAGGATGAAGTGCTCAACGTGGAGATGACGCCGGGCTGGTGGGGCCGCGCGCTGTATTATCTCAACGTGGCCCGCGAAGAACCGGTGGGCGTGGTCCTGGCCATGCAGTTCACCCAGGAAGGCCAGATGCCGGCCTTCAATGCGGAGATCGTCCTGCCGGCGCTGGAGGCCCATTACGGGATCAAGAGGACCGACAGGGCCGCCATCTTCTTTGCCGAGCATGAAATGGCCGATGAGGAACATTCCAGCCGCCAGTTGGCGCTGGCCGCCAAGTATCTGACCAATGACGAGTTGCGCGACCGGGCGGCGGTGGTGGCGGAGGAAATGTGCAAGCTGCGCTGGGGCTGCACCTCGGATACCTACCGCAAGGAACATCTCAAGGAATGGGACGAACAGCCGCCTGGTGTGAAGTAGGCGTGAAGTAAACATGCCAGATGGATCTGACGGGCGTATCGGCGATGCGGTTCTCCGTAAGGAGGACCAGCGGCTGCTCACCGGGCAGGGCAATTTCAGCGACGATGTGGTGCTGGACGGGCAGGCCTATGCAGCGATAGTCCGCTCGCCCCATGCCCATGCGCGGATCATATCCATAAACAAGACGGAGGCTTTCTCCGTGCCCGGCGTGCTGGCCGTCTATACCGGCGCCGATGCGCTGGCCGAGGGGCTTAGCCCCATCCCGCACAACACCGCGCCTTCGAGCCCGCCGGACATCGCGCTCATCAACCGTGACGGGTCCGACCACGTGACCACTGCCCATCACGTGCTGCCGGCAGACGAAGCCCGGTTCGTGGGCGAGGGGGTGGCCATGGTGGTGGGCGAATCCCTGGCAGCGGCGCTGGCCGGCGCCGATGCGCTGTTGGTGGAATACGAAATCCTGCCATCGGTGACCGATACCGCGGCGGCGGCGCAAGCGAGTGCGCCTCGTGTCTGGGGTCATCTTGACTCCAATGTCTGCATCGATGCCGATGGCGGTGATCAGGCGGGAACCGACGCCGCGTTTGCCAAGGCGGAACATGTCGTCCGGTTTGATACCTGGGTGGGCCGCGTTACCGGCGTTCCCATGGAGCCGCGCGCCGCCATCGGGTCCTATGACCCGGACACCGACCGTTATTTCGTTCATGCCGGCAGTGGCGGCACGGTGCGCCAGAAGCGTGAGATGGCCGGGGTTCTGGGGGTGGAATTCGATCAGGTGCGGGTGGTGGCCCACGATGTGGGCGGCAATTTCGGCACCCGCAACAGCTTCTATCCTGAATTCGCGCTGGTGGCCTGGGCCGCTAAAAAACTTGCCCGGCCGGTCAAATGGACCTGCGAACGCAGCGAAGCCTTTCTCAGCGATCATCAGGGCCGCGATCTGGTGGTGGAGTCCGAGCTGGCGCTGGATTCAGACGGCAATTTTCTTGGCCTTCGCTGCACCAACACCAGCAATTTGGGGGCGCACACACTGTCCTTCGTGCCGCTGACCAAGGGCGTCGAAATCATGAACGGGGTTTATCAGATCCCCGCCTGTCATTTCCGGGCCCGCGCGGTGTTGAGCAACACGCCGCCGACAAACCCCTACCGCAGTGCCGGGCGGCCCGAGGTGATGTTTGTCATGGAGCGGCTGGTGGATCTGGCGGCGCGGCAATGCGGCTTCGATCCGGTGGAGTTGCGCCGGCGCAACATGATCCCGCCCGACGCCATGCCCTATGCCAATGGTCTTGGCATGACCTACGACAGCGGCGCCTACCAGCAGGTGCTGGACCGGGTGATTGAGATCGGCGACTGGGCCGGATTCCCCGCCCGCCGGGAAGAGGCCCGGGCGCGCGGCAAGCATCGCGGCTTTGGCATCGCCGCTTACATGGAAACCTCCACCGGCGCGCCCCGCGAACGTACCGAGATGACGGTACGGCCCGATGGCAAGGTGGATGTGGTGATCGGCACGCTCTCAAGCGGCCAGGGGCATGAGACCAGCTTTGCCCAGCTTGTCACCGAATGGCTCGGCGTGCCGTTCGAATCCGTGAATTTGATTACCGGCGACACCGATCTGGTCGAGGTGGGCGGCGGATCGCACTCCGGCCGATCCATGCGCCTCGCCGGCATCATCATGGGCAAGGCATCCGACGACATCATCGCCCGGGGCAGAACCATCGCGGCCCATGTGCTGGAGGCGGCCGAGGCCGATATCTCCTTCGATGACGGAAACTTCATCGTCACCGGCACCGACCGGTCGGTCGGGCTGTTCGACGTGGCCGCCACGGCGCTGGAAGACACAAGCCTGCCCGAAGAAACCCAAGGTCCTCTCGGGTCCATCTGTGATGAGGTGATCCGCGTCCCCGCCTATCCGTTCGGCGCCCATGTGTGCGAGGTGGAGGTGGACACCGATACCGGTGCCATCGAGCTTGTTTCCTACACCGGCATCGATGATGTGGGCCGGGCGATCAATCCGCTGATCCTCCATGGCCAGGCCCATGGCGCCATCGTCCAGGGCCTCGGCGAGGCCATGCTGGAATTGTGCAACTACGATGCGGCAAGCGGCCAGATGCTGTCGGGCTCGTTCATGGATTACGCCATGCCCCGGGCCGATGACATGCCGTCCTTCGTCACCGAGATCAGCGAGGTCCCGTCACCGACAAATCCGCTGGGCATCCGCGCCGGCGGCGAGGGTGGCACCACACCGGCGCTGGCGGTTTACGTGAACGCCGTGGTCGATGCGCTGGCGGTTTACGGCGTGCGCCATATCGAGATGCCGCTAACACCAGAGAAAGTATGGCGGGCGGTGCGTGATGGGGATCGGACGACCCTCTAATCTTGAATGCGACCTTTGGAGACAGGGAGAACAGGCATGGATTTCGGTTATTTTACGCTCAGTGACAATCGGTATCCGGACAATCCGCGGGACACGGCGGATTTCTTTCGGGAGATTCTCGGCCAGTCCCTCTATGCCGAGGAAATCGGCATGCATTCGGTGTGGGTGGGCGAGCATCACTTCAACCGGCGGGGCGTGATCTCGGTGCCGGCGGTGTTCCTGTCCCATGTGGCCGGGGCCACCAAGCGGGTGCGGTTGGGGCCGGCGGTTGTCGTGCTGCCCATTCATCACCCCATCCATGTGGCCGAGGAATGGGCGAGCCTCGACCAGCTGTCCGGCGGGCGGGTGGATTTCGCCACCGGGCGCGGCTACGATTCCCACGAGTTCACCCCTTTCAGTGCCGACTTCCAGAAAAGCGCCGAGCTGTTTTCCGAAGGGCTCGATTTGCTTGAACGCTGCTGGAACGAGACCGAGCCGTTCGATTTCAACGGGGAATTCTATCAGGCCGAAGAGCTGGACGTTCATCCCAAGCCGGCGCAGGTGCCATTCCGGCCCTTCATGGGGTCGTTCTCAAAATTCTCCATGGAAATCGCCGCCGACCGCGACTGGAATCTTCTTCTGGCGCCGTTTGCGTCCTCCATGATTTTCGGTGGGCTCGACAAGGCCATCATGGCCTATCGCGAGATCTGTGAGCAGAAGGCAAAGGAAGCGCGGCGCATAAAGTGCAGCTACTTCATCCATATCGGCGAAAGCCAGGCCGACCGCGATGAGGCGCGGGGCCGTCTGGTCAATTATTTTTCCATGGCCGGCATGCGCAAGAAAACCAGCCAGGGCGGCGGCAGCACAATGCCCCCCACCATGCAGTATTTCGCCGAAATCGGTAAGAAGCTCGCCGATCCCAAGATCGAGGATTTTGACGAGAGCGCGATTCTCCTGGGTTCGCCTGAAAGGATCATCAATCGGCTGAAAGAGGTGGAAGAAATGGGGGTGGAGGAGGTGATCCTCTATTTCAATTTCGGCATGAAGTCGGATGCGCTGGTGCGCGAGCAGATGGATCAGTTCATGCGCGACATCGCCCCGGCCTTCGAAGGCGCGCACACCGCTCTGGGCGATCAGGCGAAACTGTCGGCTTAGGGGCGCCGCCGCGTTCCGTCGTTTTTGATAACCGGCCCGTCAGATCATCCGATTGCGCCACGTCGAGTGACAGTGTGTCGCATTGTATGGGGCGCCACGACACGCCCATACTGACAGCTCTGGTGTTCATTTGAGACGGAGTTGGATCGATGAACCAGACAGCCAATACCCTGCACGGGCCGACCGGCGTCTCCGGCCAGCCCCCGGCCGTTCTGGCGCTGACCATAAGCGACATTCTGGAGGTCCTGGGCGCCGGTCTGCGCGATTTCCGGGCGGCGCCACTTTACGGCCTCGTGGTCAGTGGCATTTATACGGTGGGCGGGTGGATGCTCATCCTGCTGCTTGTCCAGTTTGACCTGCCGTATCTGGTCTATCCGCTGGCGGCCGGCTTCGCACTGATAGCACCCTTTGTCGCGACGGCGTTCTATGCCATCAGCCGGGGCCTGGAGCGGAACGAGGCCCTGTCCTGGGGACAGATCGGTGGTTTGGTATGGGGCGCGTCGAGGCGCGATCTCGGCTGGATGGCCCTGGTCACGGGCTTTACCCTGTTTATCTGGATGGATATCGCGGCACTGCTGTTTTTCGGTTTCCTGGGTCTGAAATCTTTTAGCGCACCGGAATTGCTGCGCGAAATTTTTACCACCCCCATGGGGCTGCTGTTCTTCGCCATCGGCAATGGCGTCGGCGCCATTATCGCCTTTGCGGTGTTTTCCTTTTCGGTGACATCCTTTCCCATGCTGTTCGACCGTGACGTGGATTTCGTCACCGCCATGATCTCCAGCGTGAAGGTGGTTCTGGGCAACCGGAGGGCGATGATCGTGTGGTGTCTGACCATCGCGCTACTGATCGGTCTCTCTCTGCTGTCCGGTCTCATCGGGCTTCTCGTGGTTCTGCCCGTTCTCGGCCATGCGTCGTGGCATCTTTATCGCCGCGCGCTGGCGCCGGCCCCGGAGGTCGGCTCAGATTAAAGCGGTTTTGTTTTACCGCCGTTCCAGATTGATCATCCGGTCCGGCTGGCCATCCAGCATAAAACGCAGATTATTCTCGAATTGCGGCATGGCGTGGTCGGGATAGGCGTCGTTAAACCCGCCCAGATGGGGCGTGATGATGGTGTTGGGGGTCTTCCATAGCGGATTGTCCGACGGCAGCGGTTCGTCGACGAAGGTGTCCAGCCCGGCGCCGGCAATATC
>JABJKO010000088.1 GCA_018660305.1 Rhodospirillaceae bacterium | reverse complement strand
GACGCCGGAGACCGAGACCACGACGCTCTATTTCTGGGTCAGCACCTACCCGTCGAACGCCATGTCGCCGGATCAGGAGCAGTTGATCTACGACCGGACCATGGAGGTGCTCGATGAAGACGTGCGGATCATCGAGGGCCAACAGAGCCGTCTGGATCCGACTGTTCCCAATGTGGATATCAATGAAGACGCCGGACAGATCGCCATGCGGGCGCAGCTCGCCCGGCTGATCGCCGAAGAGAACGAAGAAGCCTGAGCGCCCTTCATCATATGCCCAAATTCGCCGCCAACCTCACCACCATGTTTCCCGAACTGGAGCCGGGCGACCGATTCCGGGCTGCGGCACGGGCCGGTTTCAAGGCCATCGAATTCCTGCGGCCCTATGAATTTCCGGTGGATCGGGTGCGGGGATGGCTGGAAGAAAACCAGCTTCAGTTTCTCCTGCTCAATACCCTGGGACGGACATCCGACGATTTGGAACCCGGCGCCAGCGTGATCCCCGGCCGGGAGGCTGAGTTTCGCGAGATCATGGATCGGGCCCTGACTTACTGTGCGGCGCTGGACGGCTGTTTCATTCACGTGACGGCGGGAAGGGTGCCCGACGGGCTGACGGTCGACGCGTGTGAAAATACCTTTATCGCCAATTTGCTGGCGGCCGCGCCGCGCGCCGCCGATGCCGGGATCACATTACTGCTGGAGCCGCTCAACAGCCGGACCATGCCGGGCTATCTCCACACCGACACTCTCCATACACGGCGGATCATCGAGGCGGTGGGCGCGCTGAACGTGAAGCTGCAATATGACTTTTTCCATATGCAGATCATGCAGGGCGATCATGTGGAAAATCTCGCGCGTGATCTCGACATCATCAGCCATGTCCAGATTTCCAGCGTGCCGGGGCGTCATGAACCGCAGCATGGCGAACTCAATTTCCCCTATCTGTTCGAGTATCTCGACACCATCGGTTATGACGGCTGGGTGGGATGCGAATACACGCCGAAAGGCGATAGCTGGGACGGCCTGTCCTGGGCCGAACCTTACGGGATCAGTTCCGAAAGAGATTGTTAACCATCTCGGGTAACTTAAGTTAATAAGAATTAAGTGTCGGAATTCTTTACAGTTTTCGAATTTGGACCGTCGACGCGTTCGTTAAATTATTGAAAATTAACAATTGTTAACGTTTGGCACGATTCTTGCATGTGAGGAATCGTTATTGAGGTGGGTACAACACGCGGCTAGCAGATAGCCCCTTTCTGCAGCTGTTAATAATGGAGTTAATTATGAAACTCAAAGCCCCCCTCGCTGCGGCCGCTTTGGCAACCGCGGCCGCTCTCGCAATCAGCCCGGCATCGGCCGGACCAGTCATCATCGATGGCACCGATGCCAATGATCACGGATCATACAGCGGTGTCGCCAATGTCACCGGCTGGGAATATATGCAGCGTGCCCTGGAGAATTTGGGCACGACGGTCAGCGGTTCCGCTGCCAAGGTAGTCCGGGTTATGGGCCTGTCGTCCCCCGGTTCCTGTGGCGGCGCGACCAGCGCCAATGGGTCTTCCTATCAGTGTGCCTTTCAGCATTCGAGCCTGCCCGGCATGGGCTGGACCATCGCCTATGACTCCACCATGTCCGCTTTGACAGGTATGACATTGTCAACGGCAAATACCGGCATTTTGTTGTTGCCAACCGTCGGACTCGCAAGCGGTGGCGACATGTCTTCTGCCGAACTGGCGATCGTTAACGCCAACGCTGCATTGATTCAAAGCTTTAACGGCGGTCTAACCGGTGGCGCCCTGTTCGCCATGGGTGAAATCGGCACCGGCGCCTTTGACTGGCTGTCGACGCTCATCCCCGGCATCACCTTTACCACCCATGGTGGCGGCGGAATTAGCACAAACGTTTTGTTGACTGGCGCGGGTGCCGGCGCCTTTCCGGGTCTGACAGATGCCGATCTGGCGGGCGCGGATCCCTGGCATGTGGATTTCCGCGGCAATCTTGGAAGCCTGATCCCGCTCGGACAGGCGCCCCAGGGCGGTCTGACTCGCGACGTCATCATTGGTGGCGGTGTGGGGACGGTCATTACTCCTGATCCGCCCCCCACAGGGGTAGTAGCCGAGCCGGGCACGCTGGCCCTGTTTGGCCTCGGTCTCGCGGGTATCGGTTTCGCCCGGCGTCGTAAAGTTGCGTAACGTGTAAAACCGGACAACACCTTTATCGATCTTGGTGTTGTTCCGCGATTGTCCATCTTCCTTCCGGACAGTCTTGAGACAGACGGCGGCTCTGCGTATTGGAGCCGCCGTTTTCTTATGACAAGGGGGGGAGGTCGGCCGAGATCGCATCCCGATCCATCCGCCGATCAAATTGCCTGCGAATATCCTGCCAGGCGAACTTGATGGAATTTTCGACAATCTCCCTGTCGAATTTTTTCAACTCGGGGGCGATGGGCGCCCAATGGACCAGGGCATCGGGGCTGCACGTAAAGTTTTCCCTGTGCAAGGCACCCTCCGACCAATCCGTCTCCCGGAGCCGGGCCAGAAAATCATCAAGGGAGCCCTGGGCGGAAAATTCGGTGGGTGCGTCGGTGGCGTTTTCGGTTAGCGCGGCGCGGTAGCAATCTCCGGCGAGGGCACAGCGTCCATCATCGGTGACGGCCTGTCCCTGCGTGGCGTTCGCGACGGCATGAATGGTCAGGTCGGACAGACAGGCCGCGAACACATGCAGTTTCGCGATATTGATCGACTGCACAAAGATGTCGTCTTCGAACAGGGTCGGGTAGCGGGTTCCCATCCGGGTCTTGAGATAACCGTAGAGGGTTTTCTGGGCGATGAAGGCCGACCGGGTCGACACGAAATCGTTGAGACGGGCGACGGAATCGATGGGGGCGGAATCGCGCCGCAGGGTGATCCGGCTGGAAATCTCCCGCCAGAGGTTTCGTAAATCCGCGAGCTTTTCCTGCACCATGCAGCCTTTTTTTGTTCGGATGTTTCGTTCAGCGCAAATTTAGGGAAATATTCTTCATCCCTGCAAAGGATTGCACAAGATGTCGTGTGATGCCTTAATACGCAACAGCATCCACAAAAATACAAGGGATGCGGGTTAGGAAGGGGAAAACAATGGCGGAAATCAGTACAGAGTCGCGTGCGCAGCATTGGGCAAAAACCCGAAATCTGACAATACTCGTTTTGTGTATTTGGGCCGTATTTGCCTTTATCGTTCCCTGGTTCGCAAAGGACCTCAACGAATTCTCATTCATGGGTTTCCCGTTGGGATATTATTTCTGTGTGCAGGGATCCTTGCTCATCTTTGTCTTGCTGATCTTCTTTCAGAACTGGCGCCAGGATTCGATCGATGACGAATTCGGCGTTGGCGAAGAACAGGAGGCGGGACAATGAACGGACGCTTTATCGATAATCTCACCAAAGTCTACGGTATCTATACCGGCGGCTTTATCTGTTTCATCCTGCTCATGGCGTTGCTGGAATATTTTGGTGTCAGCGCCGCGACCATCGGTATTCTTTTTGTCGCTTTTACCATCGTGATCTACGCCCTCATCGGGTGGCTGTCGCGAACCATGCAGGTCGATGCCTATTACGTGGCCGGACGGGAAGTCCCGGCGGTCTATAACGGGATGGCGACGGCGGCGGACTGGATGTCCGGCGCATCGTTTGTCGCCCTGGCCGGCGGCATTTATTTTGGCGGCTATGGCTATCTGGCGTTTGTCGTCGGGTGGACCGGCGGCTACGTGCTGGTCAATTCCCTGATGGCGCCGTACCTGCGGAAATTCGGCTGTTACACGGTGCCGGATTTCATCGGAACACGCTATGGCGGCAATTTTGCCCGGTTCTGTGCGGTGGTTATCCTGGTGGTGGCGTCCTTCACATATGTGACGGCGCAGATCAACGCTTCGGGGACCATCGCGGCGCGCGCGCTCCAGATTCCGTTTTCCTATGGCGTCTGGTTCGGGCTGCTGGGTATTTTGATCTGTTCCATGCTTGGCGGCATGCGGGCGGTGACCTGGACCCAGGTGGCGCAATATATCGTGCTGATCATCGCCTATCTGACGCCGGTTATCTGGATGTCCAACAAGCAGGGCTTCGGACTCATCCCGCATTTCTCCTACGGAGACGCGGTCCAGCGTATTCAGGAACTTGAGCCCATGATCGGGCTCGGTAAGGCAGCCCTGGAAGGCATTCCCGGGCTTAAAGTCCTGACGACGCCCCATAACGGCCCGACCGGCGGTTTGGACAGCTGGAAGTTCGTGACGCTGGCGCTCAGCATGATGGCGGGGACGGCGTCGTTGCCGCATATTCTGATGCGGTATTTCACCACGCCGTCGGTGAGACAGGCCCGTAAGTCCGTGGCCTATTCGCTGCTGTTTATCTTCCTGCTGTATTTCACGGCACCGGCACTGGCGACCCTCACCAAGCTCCAGCTTCTCGATCCCAATCTGGTGACCAGTATCATCGGTAAATCAATCGCCGATGTGGGCAGTCTGGAATGGATCAAGAACTGGTCCAACGTGGGCATGCTCAGGATCGTCGATGGCAATGGCGATGGCATTCTTCAGCTGAATGAGTTCTTCATGAGGCCGGATATTGTCGTTCTTGCCACACCGGAGATCGCCGGGATTCCCTACGTGATTTCCGGACTCGTCGCAGCCGGCGGTTTGGCGGCAGCCATGTCGACGGCGGATGGTCTTCTTCTGGCCATCGCCAACGCGCTCAGCCACGATCTTTACTACAAGATCATCGATCCCAAGGCGGATACACGGCTACGGCTTATCGTCGCCCGTGTGTTGCTCATTGTGATCGGGGTGCTGGCCGCCATGGTGGCGACGTTGCAACTCACCGGCATATTGGGGGCGGTCGCGTGGGCGTTCTGTTTCGCTGCCTCCGGCTTGTTCTTTCCCCTGGTCCTCGGTGTCTGGTGGAAGAGAGCAAACCGACAAGGGGCTCTCGCCGGCATGATCATCGGCTTCCTGTCGGGTACTCTGTATTTGTACTATCTCCGGACCGGCGGTACGCCGATCCTTGAGCTGGATCATTTACGGTTTGGTATCCTGGGTATGGCGTTCAGTCTGGTGTCCATGGTTATCGTCAGCTTGATGACGGCGGAACCGGATGCGGAAACACAGGCGATGGTCGACGAGGTTCGTATACCATCGGGAAAAACCATACTCGATCAATCTCACTGATCCGGTTTATGCGGATATGGGGGGCGGAAGACATTCCGTCCCCCTTCTTCTTATAAAATGCTAAATATCCAGCATCATGGATGATCCGCTTTCCATATTCCCCATCTGGGTTGTTGCCATCGACTATGTGCTGGGCATGGTCATGTGGACCCTGGTGGGCCGGACCGCCATGAATTTCTTTCTGCCCGAGGATTCCAACTTTTTCTTCATGCGGTTCTTCGTCAGATCGACCAACCCCATATTACGGGTTTTCAGACCCATCACGCCGGGCTTCCTCCTCGATCCCATCGTGCCGCTCTACGTGGCGTGGTTTTTCTTTATGGTCCGCTTTTATCTCATGCCGTTGCTGCTGGGCTATTCGGTCATGGGGATGCTGTCCTTCCCCCTGGAAGGCGAGATTACGCGGGCAATTTTCGATCTCTTTTACACTACCAAGTGAAGCGTGGTTTACGCCGCGTAGGTCGCGCCGCTGCCGAGGTAGATTTCCTGCACCTGCGGATCGTTGCGCACCTCGTCGGGCGTGCCTTCGGCGATGCGCTGGCCGCGATTGAGCACGATCACGCTGTCGGCATGGGCAAACACCACGTCCATGTCGTGTTCCGTGAACAGCACGCTGATATTGCGTTCGCGAACGATGTCCGCCGTGAGTTGCATCAGTTCGATGCGTTCGCGCGGCGCCATGCCGGCGGTGGGCTCATCCATCAGCAGTAATTTCGGATCATTGCCCAGGGCGACTGCAAGCTCGACCCGCTTGAGATCGCCATAGGCTAGAATGGAACAGGCCCGTTCCGCCTGATCCGCCATGCCGACCCGGTCGAGCAGGGCCATGGCGTCTTCCACATAGAGATCCCTCACCAGGGCACCGGCGGACAGGGCGCGCCGGTGATAGGAGAGCAGGGTCATCTGGATATTTTCGAGCACCGTCATGGAGCCGAAGGTTTCCGTGATCTGGAACGTGCGTCCCACGCCGAGGCGCCAGACCTCGCGCGGGGTCATGCCGATCAGAGATCTGCCTTCGAGAATTACCGAACCGCTGTCGGGTTTTAGCTGGCCGTTGAGCATATTGAAACAGGTGGTCTTACCGGCGCCATTGGGACCGATCATGGCGAGGAGTTTACCGGCCCCTACGCTGAAGCTGACATTGTCGACGGCCTGCACGCCGCCAAAGGCCTTGCTGAGTTCCTGTACTACTAGCGCTTCCTTCGGAGCATCGGTCATTCTCTGGTCTCCGCCGGTTCAAATTTATCGCGGACGAAGCCGACAATACCCTGCGGAAACAGGATGACGAGCCCGAGGATCACGCAGCCGAGGACGGAGCGCCAGAACCAGATCTCGTTGGAGGACAACCAGTCGGTGAGGCCGGTCAGGGCGGCGGCGCCGACGATGGGGCCGGTCAGGGTCTTCACGCCGCCCAGCAGGACCATCATCAACCCGTCGATGGATTGCGGGATGGCCATTTGATCGGGAAACACGCTGCCTTTGGAAAAGACATAGAGCGAGCCGGCAAGACCGGCGAACATGCCGGCGAAAATAAACGCAAACCATTGCTGGCGCTGCACGTCGATCCCGATGGCATCGGCCCGCAGGGGAGAGTCGCGCCCCGCCCGCATCATGTAGCCAAAGGGCGTGAACAGGGTGCGCCTCAATACGACGATACTGACCCCCACGAGGAACAGCGTGAAATAGTAATAGATCAGCGGATTGGACAGCCAGTCGGACGGCCAGATATTGAGGATGCCGTCATCGCCATAGGTGAATTCGTTCCACTGGAAGACCACGGACCATCCGATCTGCGCAAAGGCGAGGGTGAGCATGGCGAAATAGACGCCGGTCAACCTGACGCTGAACCAGCCGAACACCATGGCGCCCAGTCCCGCGACGATGGGGGCCGCGACCATGGCGGCGGCCATGGGGGTCTCAAGATAATGCACCAGCAGGGCCGAGGCGTAGGCGCCGAGCCCGTAATAGGCGGCATGGCCAAAGGACACCAACCCGCCCGGCCCCATGATGAAGTGCAGGCTGACGGCAAAGAGAACGAAAATAAAGATGTCGATCAACATCACCATGGCGAAGTCGCTGCCAAGGATCGGCACCACGAACAGGAACAGCAGGCTCACCATAAACAGGGATTTCGCTGCCTTGGTCGCCTGTCGGAGCGGCGGCTCGGGGGCTTCGCCAGGAGCCCGGGAAACCGCTTCCGGCCGTCCCAGCAGACCCCACGGCCGGATCAGCAGGACAATGGCCATGACGGCGAACATCAGTACCAGTGTCATCTGCGGGAAGATCAGGATCCCGAACGCGTTCAACTCGCCGATAATGACGGCGGCCAGAAAGGCGCCGAGGATACTGCCCATACCGCCGATGACCACGATGACAAAGGCCTCGGCGATGACATTGAGGTCCATCAGGAGATCGGCGCCGCCCTTGGGAATCTGTGCCGCACCGCCAAGTCCGGCGAGAAACGCGCCGAAGAAAAACACCGATGTGAAGAGAAGCGCCTGATTGGCGCCGAGCGCGCCGACCATCTCCCGATCCTGGGTGGCGGCCCGCACCAGCGTGCCCCAGCGGGTGCGGTGAAACAGCAGCCAGGTGACGCCGAGCACCAGCGGGCCCAGGACAATCAGCGCGAGATCGTACTGGGGCAGGGGGTGGCCGAATATTTCGACGGCTTCAGAAAGACCCGGCGCCCTCGGGCCCACCAGATCCTCCTCGCCCCAGATAAAGCGGGTAATGTCCGAGACGATCAGAATGACCCCGAAGGTCGCGATCAACTGGAACAGCTCGGGCGCCTGATAGATGCGGCGCAGCAGGCCAAGTTCGATGGCGACCCCCACCAGCCCCACGACAGTGGCCGCCGCGAGCACGGCGAGCCA
The DNA here is from genome assembly GCA_018660305.1 of Rhodospirillaceae bacterium. The sequence goes on along the minus strand of JABJKO010000088.1, from coordinate 4,831 downwards.
GAACCCGATGGGGCCGGGGGAAAGGTGCGTTATGAGCGTATAGCCGATGTAGGCGCCCAGCATATAGAGCGACCCGTGGGCAAAATTGAGGATGCGGGTTACGCCGAAGATGATGGACAGACCGGCGGCGATGAGGAACAGCGATGATGCGCTGGCCAGACCGGTCAGAAACTGGATGACATAAAAGCCCAAGGCGCGACCCCGCTTGGCGTTAAATTTTAGAGCCCCTCACCTTTCCATGATGCTGGAGCATCGCGGGAGGGTGAGGGGACTTTGCCCGGTGTTTAGTTCTTTCGCATCTTGCGGACTTCGGAATCCGGCGGCAGATAGCCGGCACCGTCGAGATATTTCCAGTTCACCATGACGCCCTTGCCATTCTTGAGCGCGGTGCGGCCGACCCAGGCCCCCATGGTGGATTGATGGTCGATTTTCCGGAAATGGATCTTGCCGGACGGGCTGTCGAAAGTGAGGCCCTTCATGGCGGCCACCAGCTTTTCAGTATCCGTGGAGCCTGCCTTCTTGAGCGCGGCCGCGACGGTCAGCATGGTGTTGTAGCCGACGATGGACCCGATTCGCGGATAGTCGTTGTATTTTTTCTGATACGATTTGAGGAAAGCATCGTGCTTGCTGTCCTTGATGTCGTACCAGGGATAGCCGGTGACGATCCAGTCCACCGGGGCTTCACCCTTGAGGGGATCGAGATATTCCGGTTCACCGGTAAGAAGCCCGACGATAGTCCGGCCCTTGAACAGCCCACGCAGCTTGCCTTCGCGCACAAACTTCGCGAGATCGCCACCAAACGTCACATTATATACGCCGTCCGGCTTTGCCTTAAGCAGTGCCTGCACTTCCGAGCCGGCATCGATCTTGAACAGGCCGGGCCATTGGGAACCGACAAACTCCACGTCAGGCCGCTTCGCCTTCAGCACTTTCTTGAAGGCCGCGACCGCGTCTTTGCCATAGGCATAGTTAGGCGCGATGGTCGCCCAGCGCTTGCCCGGAAGCTTGGCCGCTTCCTCCGCCAGCATGGCGGCCTGCATGTAGGTGCTGGGGCGCAGACGGAAGGTGTATTTGTTGCCTTTGGCCCAGACCAGCGCATCGGCCAGAGGTTCGGCGGCAATATAAAGTTTCTTTTTCTTCCCCGCATAGGAGGTCAGGGCGAGACCGATGTGGGAGAACAGCGAGCCCGAGATGAGCGCGACGCCTTCGCGGGTGAACAGCTCTTCGGCTTTCTTCACCGCATCGCCGGGCTTGCCGTTATCATCCCGCGAGACCAGCTGGAGCTTCTTGCCCAGGACTCCGCCCTTGGCGTTGATCTGGTCGATGGCAAGCTGCGCGCCCTTCTTGTAGGGCACCGTATGGCCAGGAAGGCGGGTATAGCTGTTGATGTCGCCGATCTTGATGGTGTCGGCGGCCCAGGATGAGGCACTGAATATTGTTGCCGTCGCGAAGAGTGCGGCGGATGAAATGGCTTTTCGAAATTGCATTAGTCTCTCCCCTTCATGCCCTGTTGATCGAGTTGGGCAGCGCGTAACCGGTTATGCGGTTGCGGGCATCATTCTTGCTCATCTTCGCGGGGATGACACTGGTAAAATTGAATTTTTGCAAATCCGGGTTTAAGCGCTAAAGTTGGTGTGGAGGAAATCCATGCCCTTTGTTCGTAACTGCTGGTATCCCGCCGCCTGGGTGCGCGATCTGGAAACACAACCTGTCGCCCGCGTAATCCTCGGCGAAAAAATTGTTCTGTTCCGCACGGCGAACGGCGACCCGGCGGCGCTGGAAGATCGCTGTCCGCATCGTTTGCTGCCGCTTTCCCAGGGTCAGGTGACAGGCGGTGGATTGCAGTGCGGCTATCACGGTCTCACATTCGACGGCGGCGGCGCCTGTGTCGCCGCACCAACGCAAGGAAACGTACCGGATACGGTAGTACGGTCTTATCCTGTCGCCGAACAGCTCGGGCTGGTGTGGATCTGGATGGGTGACCCGGACAAGGCGGACAAGACCGACATCTATGATTTGCCGCAATATCACGATCCGGCCTGGGGCGTGGCCCATGGCGATGCGCTCTATGTCGACGCAAACTACCTGCTGCTATGCGACAATCTCTGCGATCCCACCCATGTCAATTACGTCCATCCGACAACGCTGGGCAGTCCCGACATCGCCGATACGCCGGTGAATTACGAGGAGCGTGACTGGGGCGTTCGTACATCACGCTGGACACCGGACAGCGAACCTGTCGGTTTCTTTAAGGCGTTCGGCGATTTTGACAGTACTGTCGACCGCTGGCAGATCTATGACATGCATGTGCCGTCGACGGCGATCATCGATTTGGGCAGCGCCGCCGCGGGTACCGGTGCACAGGATGGGGCGGGGGACGGCCGTATCCAGGTTTTCTCCTGCCATTTCATGACACCCGTAACCGAAACCACCTGTATCGATTACTGGCTGCATGTGCGCAATTTCCAGCCGGACAATCCTTCCATCGGAGAGGGGATCAGCGAACAGTTCCGCATCGCCTTTGCCGAAGACAAAGTCATTCTGGAGAATATTCAAATCGAGGAAGAGCGTTTCGCAGAGGAAGCTGATGGTACAAAACGCATCGGGCTCGACCTCGATGCCTCGGCCGGCCTGTTCCGGCACCTGGTGACCCAGCGGATCAGGGTGAACAGCTAGTGGTCTGACACGGCCCGATCATCCCCCATATCAATAATGCTGACAAATACCGAGCTTACCCAGTTCCTGATTTCCACGGTGACGCTGCTGATTATGGCCCACAGCGTGGGCTATGCGTTTGAGCGCCTGCGCCTGCCGCGGGTTGTCGGGGAGATTTGCGGCGGGCTTCTGGTCGGTCCTTCCGTGCTCGGCCTGCTGGCGCCCGGAGCCACGGCGTGGCTGGTCCCGGATCAGCTTCTGAACGGCAAGCTTCTGTCGGCTGTCTATTGGCTGGGGCTCATGCTCCTGATGTTTACCGCCGGCTTCAAGGTTCAGCAGAATTTTGATGCGCAGGACCGCCGGTTCGCCGGTCTGCTGCTGCTGGGGGCGACAGTGATACCGTTTTCGGCCGGCTGGGCCGCCACCTACTGGATCGATCTTGGCGATTATATCGGACCGCGGGGCAACGGGCTTACTCTGGCGCTGATTTTCGCCATCGCCGTCGCCGTCACGTCGATCCCGGTCATCTCGAGAATATTCATGGATCTTGGCATTCTCGAAACCCGCTTCGCCAAGATCGTCCTCGCCGCCTCGACGGTGCAGGATGTCCTCCTATGGGCCGCTCTCGCGGTGGCGACGAGCCTCGCCGCGACGCAATCGCCCTCTCTCATGGATGCCGGTATCGCCGCCGGACGGACACTCCTCTTCACGGCACTGGCCCTGTTGCTGGGACCGCCGCTGCTGAGATACGCCAACCGGCTGCGCATTAATCTGGTGTTGAAGGCGTCGCGCCTCGGTTACACGCTGGTGTGGTGTCTTTTGATGGTGTCACTGGCCGCGGCGCTTGAGGTGAACGTGGTATTCGGTGCCTTCATTGCCGGCATCGTGTTGGGTTCCCTGCCGCCCAGCGAGTTCGAGGACGCCAAGGCGCAGATTTCCTCTTTTGGCCTCGGCTTTTTCATCCCCATCTATTTTGCCATCGTCGGGTTTCGCATCGATCTTCCTGGCGCCTTCGATGGGCCGCTTTTCTTCGGATTTTTGATTTTCTCCACCGTGATCGAAGGCATCTGCGTCTACGTCACCATGCGGTTGTCGCGATGCGGCAAGCTGACGAGCTGGCATTTTGCCGTGGCCATGAATACCCGCGGCGGCCCCGGTATCGTGCTGGCCAGCGTGGCCTACGATTTTGGTCTTATCGACGAGCGCTTTTTTGTGACCCTGGTATTGGCGGCGATCGTGACGTCTCTTGCCGCCGGCGCCTGGTTCCGGCACGCGGTGGCGAAAGGCCTGCCGCTGCTTGATCAAAAATCCTGAAAGAGTCGATTGGCGATGATTAGTGATCGCTGCGGTGCAGGATGCTGTCCGATAGCCCGGTGTCGTAGCTGACACCATCCGGCGTCAGGGCGATGCCCAGCGGGTAGTAGGGCCGTGCCAGCCCCTTGCGTTCCAGGGCCTTCCATACGCTTTCGTTCCGTAATCCGGTGGCATCCTTGCTGGCCACCACGGCGTCGCCGCAATGGAAATGGTTGCCGTGGGCATTGGGCAGGTTGGTGATCATCACCTCGCCGGAGTCGTCGTTAGTGGTGGAGGTTGCCGGGAAGCGGGCGAGCTGCTGCAGGATGGTCAGGGTCTTGAGCTGCAGCGCGTTCAGCTTGAGTGGGTTTTTTCTAGTTGCCATGGGACAGCGTGTATCAAAGGTTTCGGGAGCCTGCAACTCACAGCTTGGGATCGGGACATTCGAGCCCCAGCTTGATGCGGCCAAACTGCCCGGCCTGGATATCCCACACCAGCCCCACATGCTGACCCACCGCATGAACATCGCGCCACGCCCGCTGCACCGCATTGCCCTTGGCCAGGCCGCGGCCACCGAGAAGCGGGAACAGATGATCCATGGCCTCGGTGCAGAGTTTGGCCGACTGACCGAGGATCAGCCGGTTCTGCGCCTTGGTCATGATATCGGGGACGATGTTGTTGCGCGCATCCTCATTGATGGAGTGGCGCACCGGCTGCAGCGCGTTCCAGGCGGTTTCCGCCAGCGCGGCGGACTGGGCGATGCGAAGCTGCACGCTTTGCTGCTCGGCCAGATTGACCTGGGTTACCGTCTGGCGTCCGGCCAACCCCTCCGCCACCATGTCCACCGCTCCGCGCGCGGCACCGAGTGCCGCGCCGATGGTAT
>JABJKO010000046.1 GCA_018660305.1 Rhodospirillaceae bacterium | reverse complement strand
CTGGCACCTGCGGGTTGCGGGCTCCGAAGGATGGGCCGAGACCCGCGACAATAAAACTTTAACCGTCTGCCGCAAGGACGGCGTGCCGGAGGACATTACCTTCGATAGCGATGCCTACCCGCATCTCAGCTCCATTGCCGGAGAACTGAATGAATTCGCCGCGGCGGTGCAGGGGCAGGGGACCTACCGCATTTCACTCGATGAGATCCTGAACGCGACGTCGGTCCTCGAGGCCATAACGCAAAGCGCGTCAAGCGGCGGCCGGGTCCGGATCGGCTAGAATTGCTCTACAAATTATCGCCGCCGGCGCGTCGGGAATAATATTCCCAGGTGCGGTCGGCGCCGGCGCTGCGATCGGCCGAAAGTTCCACGGAACAGGCAATCTCCTCGTCCGTAAGATAGCGGACGGTGCCCATCGCCATGGCCTGGGTCTGCATGCGCGCGTTGCGTTGCGCATAGATGGAGCTTGTCACCGACAGGGCCAGTGTTTGCGCCGCGACGGAGACACCGTGGCTGCGCATCAGGACCATCCGGTTGCCCCCCAGCCTGGCCGCCAGATCGCGCCCCTGTTCCATATCCTTGACCAGAAAATTCGTATTGCCGAATTTTTCGGCGATGTCCCATACCGGAATTTCCCCGCCGATGCGCGCAGTTGTCTGCGAAACGGGCCTTAAGGGCGTGTCGGTAATACCAAACGGGATCAATTCGTCCGCATGATTGTGGACGACCGACTGCACATCGGGACGGGCCTCAAAAATGGCCGCGTGAATAAACCTCTCCAGATACGGAGCCGGACCATTATCCTTGACCGGCTCGCCATCGGGTCCGAATTCCAGCAGATCCCCGCGCTCAACCAGCTCCGGGCTGCGCGCCCGCGCCAGCAGGAAACATTCCGGCCTGTCCGGATGGCGCAAGCTGACATGGCCAAAGCCATCGACCACCCCTTCATGGGCCAGGATGCGGTTGGCGACCACCAGATCGTGAAGAATGTCACTGTGATCCGTCATGCGGTATCCCTCCCTTGTTATGATTGTTCCATATCACGTGGTCAGCATAGGGGACAGCGGGGCAGGGTTATAGCGTCTCCCCGTATTGAACCATGCGTTTGCGCTGCGTCGCATCGGGCAACGCGCCGCGCCCGAATATTCTTCAAACGAATGTGAACAGAAAGATGTGGTGGTTCTGTCGCATGCGACAGACAATGTGATTATGGCATTTCGACCTCTCGCAATGATCCGGCGCAGCCGCTTCAGTGTTTTGGCGGTGGTGGTTTTATGCACGGCGGCAATTGGCTTCGCGGTATCGGCGGCCAGCCCGCTCATGTGGAAAATGCAGTGGCCGAAGACGGATTTCAGCCTCAAGTCCGTCGATCTGAGCGAAATTCGGTCGGGCGGTCCCGGCAAGGATGGCATTCCGGCCATCGATCACCCGCGTTTCCTCTCTATCAAGAAAAGCATCGACGGCAAATATTACGGCGCCACGGAGCCGGTAATTGCCGTTGTCATCAACGGTGACGCGCGGGCCTATCCGCTGCAGATCCTCCTGTGGCATGAGATCGTCAACGACACTGTCGGCGGCGTACCGGTCACGGTAACCTATTGCCCGCTCTGCAATTCCTCTGTCGTTTTCGATCGCCGGGTCGCCGGCAGGGTGCTTGATTTCGGTGTATCGGGGAACCTTCGGAAATCGGACATGGTTATGTATGACCGCCAGACAGAAAGCTGGTGGCAGCAATTCCTCGGGGAGGGGATCGTCGGCCAGATGACCGGTATGAGATTAAAAATATTGCCGGCACGGGTTGAGGCCTTTGGAAAATTCGCCAAGCGTGCGCCGGAGGGCAAGGTGCTGATCCCGCCGGAAGACGTCAATCGTGGCTATGGCATGAACCCTTATCTCGGTTATGACACGGCACCGCGGCCGTTTCTTTACAGCGGTTCCATGCCGGAAGGTATAAAACCCATGGCGTATGTGCTGGCGGTCGGCAACGAGGCTTGGCCGCTCGATTTGATCAAGAAAAAGAAGCGCATCGAAAAAGGCGATCTGGTTATTACCTGGTCCCCGGGACAGAACTCCGTACTCGATACCAGCGATATCGTGGAAGGGCGCGATATCGGGAATGTGGTCGTTCAGCGGCGGACGCCAAAGGGGCTGGTGGATACCGTGCATGATCTGACGTTTGCCTTCGTTTTCCATACGTTCCGCAAGGATGGCATCATCCATAAGTAGAGGATGAGGCATCAAAGCGGCTGGATTGCGGCGCGATACCGGGACCCTCAATCAAGGTGCTGGATCAGCCGGGCTCAAGACCCTATCTTTAGGGCAGGTGAGTAAAGAGCTATGGCAAGCGAAAAAGACAAACTTCCAAGCAAGGCCGGTTCCCAGGATGTCTCGGATTTCCTGGAGAAGCTGGCACGAACGCCGGCCGTGCGGTCGGCGGACGGGCGTGGCCGTCTGATGTTTGCCATGGATGCGACTGCCAGCCGCGAGCCGAGTTGGGACCAGGCCTGTCATATTCAGGGTGAAATGTTTCAGTCCACTGATGCGCTCGGCGGGCTTGAGGTGCAACTGGTCTTCTTTCGCGGATTTGGCGAATGTAAATCCAGCCCCTGGGTCAGTTCCTCGGAGGCGCTGGTGCGCCGCATGACGGCCGTGCGATGCCTCGGCGGACGCACGCAAATCGGGAAGGTCCTGAAACATGCCATGAAGGAGACGGAAAAGCGCAAGGTCAATGCGCTTGTCTATGTGGGCGATTGCATGGAAGAGAACGTGGACGAGTTGTGTGATATAGCCGGCCAGCTCGGTGTGCTGGGGGTTCCCATGTTTGTATTCCAGGAAGGCAATGAGCCTGCGGCCATGCAGGCATTCCGCCAATTCGCGCGGCTGACCAACGGCGCCTATTGCCACTTCGACGCCTCCTCGGCCGGCCAGTTAAAGGAATTACTCGCGGCGGTCGCCGTTTATGCGGCGGGCGGGCTGAGAGCGCTTGAAGATTACGGCCGTAATGCCGGGTCGGCAGTCGCCCGGATTACCTCGCAGGTCAAATAAAGAGACGACATAGGAGCGGAAATACTCGATGCCCTGGCTCGTACTCGGAATAGCCGTCGTTATCGGTCTGGTGTTGATCGGGCGCGGCCTGTTCGGCCTCGACCCCAAGAAGGCGGCAAAACTCTTTTTTTGGATTTTGGTGATCGCCGGCGGCGGGTTGGGGTTGATCATCCTTGCCCGGACCGGTGTCAATCTCGCCTTTATATTATTCGGTCTGATCCTGCCGCTTGTCATGCGGTGGCGCGCGATACGGCAATTCTTCCGGAATCTGGGAGGACCCAGCCCAGGACAAAGTACCGGCGTCGAGACCCGGTTTCTCCGCATGTCGCTCGATCATGATAGCGGCATTCTCGATGGCTTGGTGCTGGACGGCGCCTATCGGGGGCGGCGTCTCAGCGAGCTAACGCCCAACGACCTTCAGGAGCTCTTGAGCGAATGCCGGGTCGAGGACGAACAATCAGCAACGGTACTGGAAGCCTATTTGGACAGAACCTATAGCGGGTCGTGGCGGGGCGGCGATGACGCGCCCGGCGGTGGAAATACAGGTGGCGAGCAGGGCAAGCGGTCTTCACCCTGGGCGGGTGGCACCATGAGCCGGGAGGAGGCCTATGAAATTCTCGGTCTGCAGCCCGGGGCGAGCGATTCCGATATAAAGAATGCACATCAGACACTTATGAAGAAGAACCACCCCGATCACGGGGGCTCCAACTATCTGGCGTCAAAAATCAATCAGGCCAAAGAGCTCTTGCTCGGCGACTAGCGGTTGGTCTGGAAGGCCCAAATTACGTCAATTTTCCTCAAATGCCCCAGAATCCGCCGCAATTCTTCTTTAAGGGTTGGCACATAGGCTCCGCCCGCCGTGACTGCCGGTGCGCAGTGGGATAAAAGTGGTTTATCGAGAGGGGTGGCGATGACAAAACGAGTGCGCAAGGCGGTCTTTCCGGTCGGCGGGATGGGCACCCGATTCCTCCCGGCCACAAAGGCTATTCCCAAGGAAATGCTGCCGGTGGTCGATAAGCCGCTCATTCAATATGCCGTCGAAGAGGCACAGGCGGCGGGGATCGAAGAATTTATATTCGTGACCGGTCGTGGCAAATCGGCGATCGAGGATCATTTCGATTTCAGTACCGAACTGCATAAGCTCCTGAGCGAACGCGGAAAAAAAGAACAAGCGGAGCAGATGGGTGGGCCCATGTTCAAGCCCGGCCAGATTGCCTATACCCGCCAGCAGGAACCCCTGGGCCTCGGCCATGCGGTGTGGTGCGCGCGCGATCTGGTAGGTGACGAGCCGTTTGCGGTTCTTCTCGCCGATGATCTCGTAATGGCGGACACCCCCTGTCTGAAACAGATGGTGGATGCCCAAAGCGGCACGGACGGCAATTTGGTTGCCGTCATGGATGTCCCTCGTGAGCACACCAACCGATATGGCATACTTGATGTTGGCGCCGAAGATGGCGGCCTCGTCGAAGTGCGTGGTTTGGTCGAAAAGCCGGATCCCGCGGATGCGCCGTCCACCCTGTCGGTCATTGGTCGCTATATTCTCCAGCCTGAGGTGTTTGGTCATCTCGACAACCATGAGCGCGGTGCCGGTGGAGAAATACAACTCACCGATGCCATGGCTAAAATGATTGGCCATAGGCCCTTTCATGGTTTGCGATTCGACGGGGAAAGGTTTGATTGTGGCGATAAGGCCGGGTTTCTTGAGGCCAATCTCGCCTTTGCGCTGAACCGTAAAGATCTGGAAAATCAGGTGCGCGAAATCCTGACGAAATACGCATAAGAGTCAGCTGGTGGTGACCATAAGGGTGGCAGAAGCTGGCCAGGGGAAGTGAGATATGAAAATTGGCATGATCGGTGCCGGCTATGTCGGGCTCGTATCGGGTGCCTGCTTTTCGGAATTCGGCGTGGACGTCGTTTGTGTCGACAAGGACGCCGGCAAGATCGGTCGGCTACAGAATGGCGAGTGCCCAATTTATGAGCCGGGTCTCGAAAATCTGATCGCGTCAAATGTTGAGGCGGGCCGTCTTCGTTTTACGACGGATCTGAAAGAAGCCGTTGTCGGTGCGGATGCGGTGTTTATTGCCGTCGGAACCCCCAGCCGCCGAGGCGACGGTTATGCGGATCTCAGCTATGTCTTCGCGGCGGCGGAGGAAATAGCGGAAGCGCTCGAAAATTATGCGGTGATCGTCACCAAGTCGACTGTGCCGGTGGGGACCGGGCGCAACGTTAAAGAGATTATCAAAAAGACGCGGCCTGATCTGGAGTTCGACGTTGCTTCCAATCCGGAATTTCTCCGCGAGGGGTCCGCGATCGGGGACTTCATGCGGCCGGATCGCGTGGTTATCGGGATCGATTCCGAACGGGCAGGCGAGGTCTTGAGCGAGCTTTATCGTCCGCTATTTTTACTGGAAACGCCCATCATTCAGACCGAGCTGGAGACCGCTGAGCTCATCAAATATGCGGCGAACAGTTTCCTGGCTACGAAGATTACTTTTATCAACGAGTTCGCCAGCCTTTGCGAAAAGGTCGGGGCGGATATTCAGGATGTGGCCCGCGGAATCGGCCTCGATGGGCGGATCGGCGGCAAGTTCCTTCATGCGGGGCCGGGTTACGGCGGATCGTGCTTTCCCAAGGATACGCTGGCGTTGGTAAAAACAGCGCAGGATTCGGACGCCCCGATCCGTATCGTCGAGACCGTTGTTGAGATCAACGAGGCGCGCAAAGCGGAGATGGCCGACAAGGTCATTGCCGCCTGTGGCGGATCCGTGGATGGCATGACCATTGCCATGCTCGGGCTGACATTCAAGCCCAACACCGATGACATGCGCGATAGTCCGAGTCTGGTGATTATTTCCCGGCTTCAGGCCGCCGGAGCGACAATCCGCGCCTATGACCCGCAAGGCATGGAAGAAGCGAGTTCGCTGGTCGAGGACGTCACTTTTTGCACGGGGACATATGAGGCCATGGAAGGGGCGGACGCCCTTGTGATTGTCACGGAATGGAATGCCTTTCGGGCGCTCGATCTCAACCGCGTCAAGTCATTGCTGTCCACGCCCATCCTGGTGGATTTACGAAATATTTATAACCCGCGTGAAATGGAACAGTCCGGCTTCGTGTATTTCAGCGTGGGCCGTAAAGCAATTGGGATAGAGGTAAAGGAATGACCGGCCATCTGTTCGAGCCAACGATTCTCCGGGAATACGATATTCGAGGGGTCATTGACGAGACCCTTACCAACGATGATGCGCTGGCCATTGGCCGCGCCTTTGGCACCGCCGTTGTAAAGGCCGGCGGCAAGAGTGTCTGCATCGGTTATGATGGCAGGCTTAGCTCTCCCGAACTCGAGGCCGCCGTTATCGAAGGGCTGGTTGCCTGCGGTCTCAAGGTGGTGCGCATCGGGTTGGGCCCGACCCCCATGCTGTATTTCGCCGTCAATGTCGTCCCGGCAGACGCGGGAATTATGATTTCCGGTTCCCACAATCCGCCTGAGTATAACGGCTTTAAGATGATGATGGGTAAGGGCCCATTTTACGGCGACGACATCCAGGCGCTTGGTGCGACCGCGGCAAGCGGTAACTATGCCAGCGGTACCGGCTCGGTCGAAGACAGGCCGGCCCACGATTCCTATGTGGACCGTTTGCTGCGGGATTACACCGGCGGGCGCGAGCTCCGCGTGGCATGGGACGCGGGGAATGGTTCGGCGGGGAAGGCAATGGCCGATGTCACGGCGCGTCTTCCCGGCACTCATTTTCTGCTCAACGAGATTATCGATGGGACCTTTCCGGCCCATCACCCGGATCCGACATTGCCCGAATGCCTCGTTCAGTTGCAGGAAACCGTTGAACGCGAAGGGTGTGATCTCGGGCTGGCCTTCGATGGCGACGGCGACCGGATCGGGGCAATCGATGGCCAGGGCCGCATTTTGTGGGGCGATCAGCTCATGGTGCTGCTTGCCGCGGACGTGTTGAAAACCCATCCCGGCGCGACAGTGATCGCGGATGTAAAAGCCAGTCAGACTCTGTTCGACGAAGTCGCCCGGATGGGGGGCAATCCGCTCATGTGGAAGACCGGTCATTCGCTGGTTAAAGCGAAGATGGCGGAAATTGGTGCGCCGCTGGCCGGCGAAATGAGCGGTCATATCTTCTTTGCCGACAATTACGGGTACGATGACGGGCTTTATGCCGCGATCCGCCTTCTTGGCTATCTGGCATCACAGCCCAAGAGCCTCGCCGAACTGCGCGATGGGTTGCCGCAGCCGCTGAATACACCTGAACTTCGGTTCCCGTGCAGCGATACAAGAAAGTTCGGTGTCGTCGAGGAAGTCCGGGTTCGTTTGCAGGCGGACGGTGCTGATATCATCGACGTGGACGGGCTGCGTGTTTCTACCGCTGACGGCTGGTGGCTGCTTCGGGCATCCAATACTCAGGATGTGCTGGTCGCGCGGTGTGAAGCCAACGACGAGGCCGGTTTGTCACGCCTGCGCGATGCCCTCGTGGATCAGTTGACTCAGAGCGGCGTTGAACCACCCGATTTCTGAACCGCGTAGACAGCCATAGAGCTCTTTGGGGTTCTAGCGGTCGCCCTGTGCGACGCCGCTTTCTTCACGGAGGACGAGGCACGTCATTTTCTTTTTCTTAAGCGTGCGGCAGGCGCGAATGGCCCGTCCTTCCGAAAGACCCGCAAGCCGGGCCCGGTAGATTCTGCGTTTCGATGACGTTCCGGATTCGACAACCACACGGGCGCCGCGCAGCATGGGGGCGAGGCGCGCCGCCCGACCCGCGGCGAGGTGTGCGGGGGCGAATCGGTCGAACGCGCCGACCTGCACGCTCCAGATGTCTCCGGCCAATTCTTCTTCCGGGGGGCTGGACGTTTCAGGCGCTATTCGGGCGATGGTTATCCTTTTTGAGGAAGGCGCATATTTTGCTGCCTTGTTTTTTGATTTTTTTGACGTTTTCGCGGCGACCTGGCGTTCCGCTACCTCGATTCGGTCATTTTCCGCCAGGGTCCGGTAGGTGCGCCGCAGCAGCATCTTAATGTGGCGGTCGCGCTTGCTGGCGGATTTGCCGCCAAAGACCACGGCGATCAGCCGGTGCCGCTCGCGCTGGATCGAAATGACGATGTTATATCCCGATGCCCGGACATAGCCGGTCTTTATGCCATCCGTTCCCGCGAACTTTCCCAGCAGACGGTTATGGTTCCTGTATTCCCGGCCACGGTATTTGAAGCTCTTCATGGAGAAGAGTTTGAAATATTTCGGGAAATCCCGCCGTAACGCCATCGCCAGTTTAGCCATATCCCGCGCAGTGCTGACCTGATGGCGATCAGGCAGGCCCGATGCGTTTCGGAAGGTCGTCCGGGTCATGCCAAGTTGACGCGCCCGAGCCGTCATCAACTGGGCGAATCGGGCTTCCGAGCCACCGCCAATCTCCTCGGCAATAACGGTGGCGGCATCATTGGCGGATTTCGTTATCAGGGCGCCGATGACCTCGCTGACCTTTATTTTCTGCCCCTTTTTTAGCCAGAGCTTCGATTTGGGGCGGCGTGACGCCCGCTTTGAGACGGTTAATTTTTTGTCCGGTGACAGCCGGCCGGTCTTCAGGGCTTCGAAAACCATGTAGAGCGTCATCATTTTGGTCAGTGAGGCCGGAAAGCTCCGTCGGTCCGGATTGGCGGCGTGAAGGACGGTGCCGCTTCGTTCGTCGACGATGATCGACGCATATCGGACGGCGGAAGCGGGCTGTGCGGCGACGCAAAAGGAGAGAACTAAGCCGAAAATTGCAAAACGATGGCGCATCAAATTTCCTGCGTGGCGTGGATTCCGAAGCGGTTCAGGTCGGAAACTAGCAATTATTACCTGTCCCGAACATATTGAAATTAAACAGAATCCACAATATCCGAGGCTTAGGGACCATATTGCCGTATTGCCATTGACAGGCGGTTAACCAAACTTACTCATTAACGTGCGTTCAATTTACCTGCGTTTGGATCCTTTCTGTTTGGTGTGAAATCCCATGATTCATCGGCGAGACGTAAATTACGCTTCCATCTTGGGGGGGCGATCCACTATCATATTGGTCATGGCCCGTTTTGGCTGGCCGGTATGACGGTAAAGCGAGTGATTAAGGTTCGATGAGCGATAAGGATAACGATCAGACACCGGATGACGGCCCAACCACCGGCGTGGTGGTCAGGTCCAAGCCGAAGACACGTAAACCGTCCATGTACAAAGTCATCATGCTGAATGATGACTATACGCCCATGGAGTTTGTTGTCATGGTACTCGAGGGGGTCTTTAATCGGAGCCACGACGAGGCGGTGCAAATCATGCTTCATGTCCACCAGAAGGGCGTCGGGATCTGTGGCGTTTATACGTATGAAGTTGCTGAAACCAAGGTGACCCAAGTCATGGATATGGCTCAGCGTCAGGAGCATCAACACCCTCTGCAGTGTACCCTCGAGAAGGAATGACCGTATGTTGTCGCGTAACCTGGAACGCAGTCTCCACCAAGCACTGGCTTTCGCCCGTGAGCGCCGTCATGAATATGCGACGCTCGAACATTTGCTGCTTGCGCTGACCGATGATCAGGACTCCGTTGCCGTCCTACGCGCCTGCGGGGTGGAAGTGGAGAAAATCCAGCAGGACCTCAACGACTATCTCGATAACGAACTGGATAATTTGGTGGTCAACCGGGACGAAGATCCCAAACCGACGGCCAGCTTCCAGCGTGTGGTACAGCGGGCCGCTATCCATGTGCAAACGTCGGGCCGACAGGAAGTGACCGGCGCGAATGTTCTGGTTGCCATGTTCTCGGAACGGGAATCCCATGCCGTCTATTACCTGCAGGAGCAGGAAATGACGCGCTTCGATGCGGTCAATTATATCTCCCATGGTATTGCCAAGGTGCCTGGCCGGTCGGAATCGCGTCCGGTGGATGGAACCGACGAGGAAGCTGCGGAAGAGAAGAACGTGAAGCAGGGCCGCGAGGCTCTGACCGCTTATTGCGTGAATTTGAACGAGAAGGCCGCGGAAGGAAAAATCGATCCGTTGATTGGCCGGGCGGCGGAAATAGAGCGCACCATCCAGGTGCTGTGCCGCCGGACAAAGAACAATCCGCTTTTTGTCGGCGATGCCGGTGTCGGCAAGACGGCGCTGGCCGAGGGGCTGGCCCGGCGTATCGTCAACGAAGATGTGCCCGACGTGCTGCATGATGCGACCATCTTTGCCCTCGATATGGGGGCGCTGCTGGCCGGGACACGGTACCGGGGCGATTTCGAGGAACGCTTGAAAGCCGTCGTCTCGGAACTGGATGAATGCGAAGGCGCCATCCTGTTTATCGATGAAATTCACACGGTGATCGGGGCCGGCGCCACCAGCGGCGGATCGATGGATGCATCGAATCTCCTCAAGCCGGCGCTTCAGAGCGGCACCCTCAAATGCATGGGGTCGACCACCTACAAGGAGTACCGGTCCTATTTTGAGAAGGACCGGGCGCTGGCGCGTCGATTCCAGAAAATCGATGTGGTTGAACCGACCATAGAGGATGCCATCAAGATTCTGCGCGGTCTCAAGCCCTATTACGAAAAGCATCACCGGGTCCGCTATACGGCCGAGGCCCTGCGCACGGCGGTGGAACTGGCCGCGCGCTATATCAACGACCGCAAATTACCCGATAAGGCCATCGACGTGATCGACGAGGTAGGCGCGGCGCAGAAGCTGCTGCCTGAAGCCAAGCGGCGCAAGATGATCACCGTCAAGGATGTCGAGGCGGTGGTCGCGAAGATGGCGCGGATTCCGCCCAAGAGTGTTTCCCGTGATGATCAGGAGACCCTGAAGACTCTGGAGCGTGATCTGTCGACGGTGGTTTTTGGCCAGGGCGAGCCCATCAAGGCGCTGGCCTCTGCCATCAAGCTGGCCCGGGCGGGATTGCGCGAACCGGAGAAGCCCATCGGCAGCTATCTGTTCTCTGGCCCGACCGGTGTCGGTAAGACAGAGGTTGCGCGCCAACTGGCGCTGACCCTGGGGATCGAGCTGATCCGGTTCGACATGTCGGAATATATGGAACGGCACACGGTGTCCCGCTTGATCGGTGCACCGCCGGGCTATGTGGGATTTGATCAAGGCGGTCTGCTGACCGATGCCATCGATCAGACGCCCCACGCCGTGCTGCTGCTGGATGAAATCGAAAAAGCCCATCCCGATCTGTTCAACATTCTGCTTCAGGTCATGGATCACGGCAGCCTGACCGATCACAATGGCAAGAAAATCGATTTCAGAAATGTGATCCTGATCATGACCACCAATGCGGGTGCCTCGGATATGGCGAAGGAAGCCATCGGCATCGGTCGCTCCAAGCGCGAGGGTGACGACGAGGAGGCCATCAAGCGGTTGTTCACGCCGGAATTCCGCAATCGGCTGGATTCGACCATTGCCTTTAACGGCCTGTCGCCCGCAATCGTTGCGCTGGTGGTCGACAAGTTTGTCATGCAGCTGGAAGCGCAGCTCGAAGACCGCAACGTCTCCATAGAGCTCGACGACAAGTCCCGTACCTGGCTTGTGGATAAGGGATATGACGAGCACTTTGGCGCCCGTCCGCTGGCCCGGGTCATTCAG
Source organism: Rhodospirillaceae bacterium (assembly GCA_018660305.1). The sequence continues at coordinate 29,638 of JABJKO010000046.1, read as the reverse complement.
GAGCACATCAAGACGCCGCTGGCCGATGAGCTGTTGTTCGGCAAGCTGGCCCACGGCGGTCTGGTGAAACTAACGGTCGCCGACGGCAAATTGTCTTTCGATATTCAGCCCCATCCCGCCAAGAGCAAGAAGCCGCCCAAGAAGAAGAAATCGGGCGGTGGCAAGGGCAGCAAGAAAGACCCAGCCCTCGTCCAATAGGGTCCTTCTTATGGGATGGTCTTACTGCCCGGAACGGTTTTAACCGGGGTCGATAGCGCACCGCTGCGGTAGGGCGAGCGTTCGTCTTCAAGCATATCCATTTCGAACCGGGTTTCGCGTTCTTCGCGGACCAGATACTCGGCGATGGCATCGCGAAAATTGGCGTCACGGATCCAGTGGGCGCTATAGGTTTCGCTGGGTAGATAGCCGCGGCTGATCTTGTGGGGGCCCTGAGCGCCGGCTTCCACCTTGGAGAGCCCGTTCTGGATGGCATAATCGATTGCCTGGTAAAAGCACGCCTCGAAATAGAGCATGCGGAAGCGGGCGTTGCAGCCCCAGTTGCGGCCATAGAGCGTGTGCGCGCCCCGCATATTGAGCGCCGCACCCACATACTCGCCGTCGTGACTGGCCATGATCAGCACGATTTTGTCGGCCAGCCTTTCCCGGAGCAGCGTAAAGAAATTTGCTTCGAGATAGGCGTGCGCCCATTTTTTCTCCACCGTATTGAGATAGAACCCATAGAAGGCCTGCATGTGCTCTTCCTTGAGCGCGTCGCCGGTCAGTATGTCGAAAGTCACATGTTCGTTGGCGACCTGACGTTCCTTGCGGATGGATTTGCGCTTGCGCGACGTGAGTGTGGCGAGGAAATCGTCGAACGTCTCATAGCCGCGATTGTGCCAGTGGAACTGCTTGCCGAGGCGTTCGAGAAATTGCTCGCCCACCAGGAGTTCCTGTTCTTCTTTCTCGCAGAAGGTGATGTGCAGCGATGACACTTTGCGTTGCTGCGCGAGCTCGAGAAGACCCGCCACCAGGATCTTGCGTGTCGCCTGCTGCTGTGGGCCGGGGCGAACCAGCAGACGCGGTCCGGTCACTGGCGTAAACGGCACCGAGACCTGTAATTTGGGATAATACTCGCCGCCGGCGCGCTGGAAGGCGTCTGCCCAGCCCCAATCGAACACGTATTCGCCGTAGGAATGGTTTTTCAGGTAGCACGGCACGGCGCCGATCAAATGCCCGTCCGCATCCTCCACCAGAAGGTGCTGCGGCAGCCAGCCGGACCCTTCATCGGCCGACCCGCTCTCCTCCAGCACGTCAAGAAACCCGTGGCTGACAAACGGATTGTCATCCCCCGCGCACGCATCCCACTCCGCCGCCGAAACTTCGGCGATCCGGTTGGTGATCTTGACAGTTACGGCATCGCCATCGGGCATGGGGGGACTCGCGCGTGGGTGGTCGGGAGATGGTTTATGTAGCTAAACAGTGCGGCGAAAAGCGTTTCGACGCAATACGTCGTCGGGCTCTGATCGCACAGTATTTTTGTACGGCAATTATTCAATTAACTGTGATTTAGAAATAAACTTCTCGAAATAGTTGTGATTATTTTTCAGAATAAGTAATCTCAGGTTGAAATTTCAAGGTGTGACCGGTCGAAAGAATCGGCGTGTTTATAATTCGGGGGATGGCAATGGCGGACTACGAGAATCCGGTACGTTGATTCTTGTGAAAACGACAATGGTCAGAGGCCTAAGCCTCGAAACGCGGGGTTACAAGGGCGAACACCCGGCCTTTCCAGACGAGAGCACGGCTGATCAATTTTTCGACGAGCAACAGTTCGAAGCCTACCGGGAGTTGGGCTTTAGAATTGGAAGCGAGATGGTTGCTGGCGCCCGGTTAAAAGATTTAGTGGGAACGATACGTCAGGCGGTCTGACGAGGGCTGACATTGAAGCCAAAATAGGGGTGATGATTTTATGACTATTTTTCGCAGAATCTTTATTTTCACTAGCGTGGCTGCCCTGTTGGGCGGCTGTAACGGACTCGACGAATATATCCAGAAGGTATCTGTCGAGCCTGCGGTGAAAACAAATGGGCCTGATGCCTTCCCGGTTGTTAATCTCGATACATTTCCAAATAGTGCGTCGACGCCGTATTACACGGATCCAACCGCGAAGAAGACAAAGCGAAACGCATTGCAGGACGCAATAATTGCACGTTCGCTATTCACATGTTCCGATTTTCGCATAAAATTATTCGCGCGCCATCTTGTCAGAAAAATCGGATTTCAGACTATAGCCTTGGGTTTGGCCGGTGCTGCGACAGCGATTGGTGGAGAATCGGCGAAGACCATATTAGCGGCAGCAGCAACGGGCACGCTCGGTTTAGACCAGACGGTTGACGCGCATGCACTTCAACGGAATGCGATTACCGCCATTCTCAACACTATCAAGTCGGAGCGTGCCCAAGTACTTGTGGAAATACGCGCAAAACAGGACCGCGTCATTGGAAAATATTCAATGGGTGCCGCAGTAGGAGATGCGATCAGGTACAACAAGACCTGCTCGCTGACGGAGGCGATCTCTATTCTTGGTACGGCCGTCGAAAAGAAAAATGCAAACGCCGTGACCATCAAGAAACTGAATATTGATCTTAAAAAATTAGAACTACGGAGAGCTGTTGGCGATGCGGCCGAAGCACAGAACACCGCGGGCACGCCTCAGGTCGTCAAAGATGCAGCGAAAAAAAGTATAGATCGAATAAATAAGGAGTTGGATGCGCTCACAGGCAAATGAAGTTTGGCGGGATAGCAACGGTGATGGTCCCGACATCCTCCATATAAGTTGGTCTATCAATTTCCGTTAGCTCGGCAAATTGAGGTGAGGTTCAGGGGCGGTATTAACCCGTCACCCCACCTCAAACACCCCATCGACTTCGACCGCCGCCCCTTGCGGGAGCGACGCCGTTGCCACGGCGAAGCGGGCGTGGCGGCCGGCATCGCCGAAGATTTCGACCATCAGGTCCGACGCGCCGTTCATGACCGTTGGCGGTCCGATGAAATCCGGCGGCGCATTGACGAAACCGCCCAGCTTGACGATCCTTGTGACCTTGTCGAGATCGCCGCCGCAGGCCACCTTGAGCTGGCCGAGCAGGTTCAGGCCGCAGGCGCGGGCGGCGCGCTGTCCGGTTTCCACATCGAGATCGCCACCGACCTTGCCGGCAATGAGGCCTTCGTCTTCGCTCATGGAAACTTGACCGGACACAAAGATGAGATTCCCCGTCTGGACGAACGGGACGTAATTAGCCGAGGGCGTCCGGGGTTCGGGGATGGTAATTCCGAGTTCCGCGAGCCTCGCATCGATTTTGCCAGCCATTGATATTCCTCATGATTTAACCGTCGCCCTAGCCTAGCGGTACGGCGTTTGCCGATCCACCCGCAATTCCGAGAGATTTATGCAAAAAATGCCGGGGGTGATTACTCACCCCCGGCAGTTTCAGGGAGACGCAACGTCAGACTTGCCGTTGCTCGACAACGGCGTCCGCTGAGGAAGTGACGGACGCCGTACTCTGCGTCGGAAGCGAAGTCGCTCGACGCGGAGCCTCTGCGTCACCGGCCGGTGTTTCTTCACGGTCGGTGACGGCTATTTCATAACCTGTTTGCGATGCGACTTCGGGCTCAATCCCGGCCCCGTCCGCCGTCGCAATCTCGGTGATCCTGATGCCCTGTGGTTGCGCGCTACGCACGATTGTCAGGACAGTATCTGTATCGCTGTCGGGCTGGTCCGCTACCGGGGCAGGGCGGTCGTCGCTCCGGCGATGGAACACCAGCGATTTGAGCCCGCCTCGCCAGGCCTGGAAGATCGCATCCCGGCAATCATCCAATGTCGCCGTTGCGGGCAGCGTCAGCACATGGGCGATTGCTCCCGAAAGCGCCGGCTGGGCAGCTTCCATCATTCTCAGGATGCTCCCGGTCGACACTTGCCGGCGCCCCCTGTCGCCCTGGGTCCGGGCACAGTCAAAGACGGCCACATGAGCAAGGGTGAGGTGAGGCGCGCCCTCCAGCGTGTCGGCGCCGCAACAATAGGTATTGGCGGCCTCGATGCCGGCGTCGCTGAAACCCAGCGCGGCCAGCATGTCGAAACGATCGCCCTGCAATTCTTCAGCCGTAAATCCCAGCATATGGGTGCAGTAGGCTTCGCCGAGCACGGCGCTGTTGAAGACCAGGCCGATGTCCTGTGTTGTGGCCAGCAGCGGCTCGACGGAGCGCAAAGCCGCATCGGTGAAGCCGCGCTTTTTCAACGTCTCATGATTGACCCCAGGGGCCCCTATGAGTGTCCCGTGGCCCCGGACATGATTCAGGATGGCATCGATGGCCGCCTCGCCATATCCCAGCGTTCGCAACGCCGTCAGGACGGACGGGTTCAGTGTCCTGGCGTAGGCCCCACAGGCTTCCCGCCGCCAACAAACCAGGGCAGGGACCGGGCAAAGTCCGGGCGAATCCCCATCCATGAGAGTCGTTTCGTCTTCCGACTGGGCGATGAGTGAAACCTGTGCATTGCGGAAACCGTTCCTTTGTCCGCCTTCCAACACGCTTTGCCAGACGTTGGAAATTTCCCGCTGCCAGTCATCAGGGAGATAGGGCGCGTTGTCCCCGGTCACCGAGCCTGCATGACGCTGCATGACGCGGCCCATGGCATGGGCATTGTCCGTGTAGCCGGGAAAGGCCCCAAGCTCTTCGGCAAGCTGCGTCGATGTCAAATAGGCGACACCGGTCATCAGGGCACAGAAAGCCTGGCCGAAGGCCCGGCCTTCCGGGCTGTCATAAGCCAGTCCGCGCGCCATGAGCAGGGAAGCGATGCCGGTGGGCGACAGCGACAGAGGCCGGAAGTCCCATGATCGCTTTGCGAGCCGGGGTGTCGGCTGGGTCGTGACCATCACCGAGATATCGAGGGCGATGGTCAGTAGAGCGGTGGCATGTTTGAGGTCCGCCGGATTGACCGAACAATCATCCTCCAGGAATGTGAGGGCGTTCAGGAAAGCCGGTGCCGATGCCGTGTCGTCGAGGAACTGAAAACTACCGTCTCCGGACGCCGCGCGGATTGGACCGGTTTCCAGACAGGTATTCCAGCCATTGGTCGCGGTTTCAAACTGCAGACCGCTTGGAATACCCATCCAGCCATTGCGCGCGATGGCATCCATAAGCGACCCGGAATCGGCGGATTTCGTGTCAGCACCGTCCATTGTCTCGTCGTCCACGGCAAAGATCGTGATGGAATCGCCGGGAGCAGCCATTGCGGTGGCGCCCGGTCGGGGGACGAGACCGAAAATATCGTCGGCGTTGATTTTCTGCCCCTGGGCGAGGCAGTCCAGGGTTTGTTGGATGAGGCTCTCGGGCAGATGCGCCTGGCGTGCTGATTGAATGGCGAACCGGAGTGTCGCGCTGTCGCGCCAAGCCGCCCGCCGTTTCCCCGCGACTTCCGGAGCGGCATCAATAATGGCTTGTATGTGCCGCAGGGATATGGCGATTCCGGCATTGGTCGCGTCCCACAGGCTCCTCAGAGAGAGCGGTTGATCCGCCATCACAAGAGCATCGGGATGTGTCGCATCAAGGGTGAGCCGCCGCGTGTGCCGATGAGGAGAGGTTCGGACAGGTGTTTGGCCGTCCACGATCGCCGCGGCGGCGTCACCGATGCGCAGTATCTCCGGCATGGCACTGCCCGTATGCAGGTCACCCCTTCCCGAAATGCTGCTCACATTGGCGCCGCACTGGCCGCCGCGAGACATGATTCGGGTCTCTCGTTCCCACAGATCCCACACGCCGCCTTCACCGGAAAGAGCACCGTGGGTGCCGTTAATGACGGCGCCGTGCGGTGGGATGTCACCAGCTTCGGCGCGCCGGACGGCGGCGGTCCTGTAATCCGTGACGAAACTATCTGTGGCATCGGTGCTGAGGCCGTAGGCCCAATGCAGCCCGGTGTTCCGCCATTGCGCCGGATTGGGGCTAATTCTGCGATGGCAGATCAGCCATCGTACCTCGTCGAAGAAAGCGCGCGAATCCGCTTCGGTGTCGAAATATCCACCCTTCCAGCCTTCATAGGTCCAAGCCCCCGCAATGCGGTAGATGACCTGCTTCAAGCTCGTTTCACCCCGGTTTTCCCGCGGCTTCGAAGTGTTCGTAATTGGTGCTTGAGCGGGCTCACGGCGCCAAAGCCACTGTGGGACATCTTCTTCGGCCACGACCGACAATTGGGCGGCAATGCCTTCCTGAACCAGGCAACGCATTGCCATCAGCCTGAGAGCGTCAGGAGACCAGCATTCCGGGGCCTCTATCGATGGCCGGGGGGAGTGGTCGCCAAGGTCTTGAAAGGAGAATCGCGAAAAGGCGACGCCCTTATAAGGCGTATCCCCTTGCGTCGTATGCCGTCGGGTAATTCTCACTCAGACCCCCGGCTTCAGGTTCCCGTCGGCGACAATTCGCCAACCGCTGCCCCTGAATTTGCCACCCCCACCGCAGCTTTCTTACGACGCTGCGGTGCTTGGTCCCCCCAGATGACGCCTCCCCCGGATACCCGCTTAAACTATACTCTACCGGTTACGTCACGTGCCGCCGAGAACTGCCTAAATCTGGGGGGCAGCGATTAACTACTATCTATATTTTGTGGGCGCAACAATATTTTGTAAAAATATTGGTTTACATTACAATATGATGTGTTTAATCCACAGATTTTGGCTTGGAATCGCCCCGAATCGTATGCTGGACTGACACTTGGATAAGTGTGATAACCGTTGCCGTCGGAACTTGTGCTGTTTCAGCCAGACCGTCAGGAGTATCAGGGATGACCATTGGAACCAGGCTTTTCACCTTGCTTCACGGCGAGCTTGTCGGCACTGATTCGGCGGGGAACCGCTACTACAAGAATCGCCGGACCTCCTCGGGGCGACGGGAGCGCCGTTGGGTGCTGTACAAAGGCGCTGCGGAGGCATCTACGGTTCCTGCGGACTGGCATGGGTGGCTTCATCACCGGACCGATGCGGTAACGCCGCCGGGCGGTTATGAGAAGCGGGCCTGGCAAAAGGATCACGTCCCTAACCTGACGGGCACAGCCATTGCTTATCGGCCGCCTGGCCATATCCTGCGGGGCGCGAAGCGCGACAAGGCGACGGGCGATTATGAACCATGGCGTCCCTCCTAACGATTCGCTCTAACATCAAGCCAAACCTCTTATTTATTTGTGCGCCGGGGTAAAATGTCATGGGCAAAAATCTCGTTGAAACATTGATAGGCGCGGTCGTCCTGGGGGTCGCGGTCATCTTCTTTGTCTTCGCCTATTCGAAGGGCGGGCTGAAAACGGTTGAAGGGTATACCCTGATCGGAAAGTTCGATCGTGTGGACGGGTTGGTAGAGGGCAGCGACGTCCGGTTGAGCGGAATAAAGATCGGGACCATCACGCAACAGGCGCTGGATCCTGAAACCTATCTGGCCGTTTTGACCATGAGCATAAAACCCGACATAAAGCTGCCGCGCGATAGCTCGGCCCAGGTCGCGTCGGATGGTTTGCTGGGCGATAAATATCTGAGTCTTCAGGCCGGCGGAGACGACGAGATGCTCAAAGAGGGTGGCGAGATAGAGCATACCCAAGGGTCCGTAGATCTATTGTCTCTGGTTGGTCGGTTCATGTTTAGCCAGACCGGCGTAAAGGGTGGCAAGGGTGAGAATGACGGTGCCAAAAATGGGCTTCAATGACGGTTTGTAGGCGTTTCGGAGGGGCAATTCCAATCGCTTCGTTTCCAATGGCCCTAATTCAACCCGCTGTCGTATTTCTTCTCACTGTTGTTCTGGCATTGCCGGCTTGGGCCCAGGATGGGGCGGTTCTCCAAGGGCTGGACAAGGTAACGGCCCGAATTTCGACTTTCGAAGCGCCTCAGGACAAACCGGTGCGGTTTGGCACACTGGAAGTTATTGTCAGGACCTGTTCGAAGACACCGCCGGAGGAGCCTCCTGAAACCACGGCCTTCCTGGAAATTTTCGATGCCCGGCCCGGTGAGGAACGCATCAAGGTGTTCTCGGGGTGGATGTTCGCATCGAGTCCGGCCTTATCGGCGATGGAGCATGCGATTTACGATGTCTGGGTGGTCGATTGTATAAACGCTTCCAGTTCCTCGGACGTCAGACCAGGATGAAACTTGGCGTTCTTGTCGAGGGCGCTGGCGAGGAGCTGCCGATATCCGCTTCGGTGAATTTCGACAGCGCCAAACTGCCCTAAGTGCGGGGTGACGAACTGCGAATCCAATAAGCGGTATCCGCATTTTTTCAGCCTGGCGACCAGATGGACCAGCGCGATTTTGCTGGCGTCCCGTTCCAGGCTGAACATGCTTTCGCCAAAATACGCGCCGCCCAGCGCAACCCCGTAGAGACCGCCCACCAACTCGCCCTCCCGCCAGGCTTCTACGCTATGGGCACGCCCCATTTTGTGCAGATCCACATAGAGGCGGATGATTTCTTCATTGATCCATGTCTCTTTTCGGTCGTCGGCCGGTTTGGCGCAGTACCGGATGACGTCCTCGAATGCGCTGTCGCATCGAATTTCGAAACGTCCGGCGCGCACCTGCCGGCGTAGGCGACGTGGAATGTGGAAGGTATCGAGGGGGATGATGCCGCGTTTTTCCGGATCAATCCAATACAGCGTCGAATCGTCGTGCCGTTCGGCCATCGGAAACAATCCGACGGCATAAGCTCGTAGCAGAATTTCAGGGCTTAACCCTGACATGGCTTATTCCTCTGTACGGTTTGCGACCATCCGCTCCAACCAATGAATGTCGTAATCACCATTAACGAAATCGGCCTCGTTGATAATGGTTTGATGCAACGCAATGGTGGTCTCTATGCCACCGATGGCATATTCCTCAAGGGCGCGCCTGAGCCGCATCAAACATTCGTTTCGGCTGGTACCCTCAACGATGAGTTTGGATATCAGGCTGTCATAATGGGGCTGAACTGTATAGCCGGCGTAAAGACCGGAATCGACACGGACGCCGAGCCCGCCCGGTGGATGATAATCGGTAACCTTGCCGGGTGACGGAGTGAAGGTATCGGATGTTTCCGCGTTTATTCTGCACTCGATGGCATGGCCGGAGAAGGTGACCTCGGATTGCGTGCGTGACAGGGGCGCTCCTGCGGCCAACTGAATCTGCTCACGGACAATATCGATACCGGTGATCATCTCGGTGACCGGGTGCTCTACCTGAAGCCGCGTGTTCATTTCTATAAAATAGAATTCACCATTCTCGAACAGGAATTCGATTGTCCCGGCATTTCGATATTTAAGCTCGGCCAGGCTTTCGCAGACCGTCGCCCCAATGCTATCGCGCTGGTTATCATTGATCGCCGGTGAGCCCGCCTCTTCGAGCACCTTCTGATGACGCCGCTGAAGCGAGCAATCGCGCTCGCCCAGATGGATGACGTTCCCGTTGCCGTCACCCAGAACCTGAATTTCGATGTGTCGTGGCTTCTCGAGAAATTTCTCTATATAGACCGTGTCGTCACCGAAGGCCGCTTTGGCCTCGCTTCGTGCTTGGCGGATGGATGTTTCGAGTTCATCGGGTGTTCGCACGATCTTCATGCCACGCCCACCACCACCCGATGATGCCTTGACCAGTACGGGATAGCCGATTTCGTCGGCGATGCGCCATGTCTCCGATGAGTTTGTGACGGCGCCATCCGAGCCGGGCACGACCGGAATACCCAGAGACTTCACCTTGACCTTGGAGGCGATCTTGTCTCCCATCAGCGCGATATGGTCGGATGAGGGGCCGATAAAATCGATGCCGTGCTCTTCGACAATGGCGGCAAAATTCGCGTTCTCCGACAGGAAGCCGTAGCCGGGGTGAATGGCATCGGCGTTGGTCACCGTCGCGGCGGTAATGATCGCCGGAATGTTCAGGTACGATTCTGTTGCAGGCGGCGGTCCGATACAGACGCTTTCGTCTGCCAGCCGGACATGCATGGCTTCGGCATCGGCCGTCGAATGGACGGCAACCGTGCTGATACCCATCTCGTGGCAGGCCCGGTGAATGCGCAGCGCGATCTCGCCGCGGTTTGCGATCAGTATTTTGTCAAACATGCCGGATCGCTCATTCGAGGATCACTAATTCTTCGCCAAATTCGACGGGCGTCTTATCGGCGACGAGAATTCGGGTTACACGGCCAGCCTTTGGCGCGCGAACCGGGTTGAATGTTTTCATGGCCTCAATCAGCAGCAGGGTCTGACCCTCCGACACCACATCCCCCGGACTGACGAAAGGCGGGGTTCCCGGTTCCGACGAGAGATAAACGACACCAACCATTGGCGCCGTTACAGCGCCGGGATGCGGCCCACTATCGGTTGCCGCATCAGGAGACACGGTCTCTCTGGGCTGGGGGGGCGGCGCGACGGCGACGCCCGTCGCGCCGCGCGATACACGGAGCACCTGCTCGCCAGATTTGTACTCGATTTCAGTCAGCCCCGTATCGTCCATTAGCGTGGCGAGTTTGCGGACCAAGCCCTCATCTACATCGAACTTTGCCATCAGCCTTCCTTCTTGTTTTTCATCAGCCGCGCCATGGCTTCCAAGGCCAGAATGTATCCGTTTCCGCCGAAGCCACAGACAATGCCGGTCGCAACGGGTGAAACATAAGAATGATGCCGGAACGATTCCCGCGCAAAAATATTCGACAGGTGTATTTCAATGATCGGGCAGCCTACCAGCTTGAGAGCATCCATAATGGCAATAGACGTGTGTGTATAGGCCGCGGGATTAATAATGATGCCCGACCACCCGGCCACGGCCTCCTGGATCCAATCGACACACTCACCTTCGTTATTGGACTGTCGAAAATCAATCGCCACCTTTAATTTTTTAGCGTGCGCCACGCACTCTTTTTCGATATCGGCCAGGGTTTCATGGCCATAGATATCCGGCTCCCGGGAACCCAGTAGATTCAGGTTGGGGCCATTCAGAATCAGTATCTTCGCGGAATCCGGCACGATCACTGGCTCTTGTTAAACATTCTACGTAGGTAGGGTTATAACAGGCACGTCCACCGCGCAACGACACTGTAACCTGTCGCGGGCAGGTATATTTATTAATGGATCTCCAATCACCACTGTATGATTTACCATTCATTAAACAATATCCCGGAAAACAATGTATTGACGAGCAAATCGCCATAGTTTTGCCCGTACTGGACAATGATTCGTTTTAGGAAATGGGGCATTGCCGGAACTAACAGGTGACGGGCAGACATGGTGGAGTATTGAATTTCGGCCATGAGCACATTCGAGCTTCAGACTTTTCACGCGGGCAAATGGGCTGTCGATTCCTATTTCGACGACCGTGATCTTGCTATGTCCGAAGCCGAACGGCTGGATAATTCGCCACGCCACTCGGGTGTCCGTGTTCTCCAGGAGGATTTCGACGACGGTAGCGACAGATCCACGGTTCGCGTGATCTTCACGAAAGTAAAGGACGGGGGCGAAACCGACGGAGGCTGGAGAGGCCAGGTCAAAAAGCCTTCCCAAAAGCCTTCCCAAAAGGCCAGCGGCACGCGGGCCGCATCTAATGGAGGCGCGAAGAGCAAGCGTCAACCAAAAAAACAAAAAGGTAAGTCGAACTTATATTGGATAATATCTATTGCCGTTATCCTGTTACTGGCCGGTGTCGCGGCGATGATCGGTTTGCAGGAATTCGCCAAAATATTATAGAGACGGCGACAGTGCTCAATTTAAACCAATATTAACGTAAATGAACGACTCTCGGCTGATACTTGGGGGGTAGAGTTTGCCCCGGTACGATCCAGGGTCCGTCGATGAAAATTCTACCAAATGACGTTGAAAAAATCGATCTGGTCGAGGAGATGCCCCAAGGCGTCGAGCGACGTCTAGTTCTGCGTCTGCTCGGACATTGGAGGAAGCTGTGTGGCGATCGGGAATTTCCCTGTTTTTCGGATCTGGATCCCGCTGAAATTCCCGATATATGGCTGAACAGTTTTGTTATCGAATTATCCGGGGACAGGGCGGTACCGGTGTTTCGGGCGATGGGTGACACCCTGGTGGAGAATTCGGGTTCGTCATTGATCGGTCGCCCGGTCGCCGATGCGCCGGCGGGCACGCTCTGTGGGGTTGCCATCGCCTATATCGATGAAGTCTTGGCAAAGGAGGTCCCGGTTTCGCGGGGAGGTGAATTTGCCAGGCAGGACGGGACAAAGGTTCTCTATCGTAGTGTGCTGTTGCCCATGAGCGATGATGGCGAAACCATCAGCGGCATCCTCGGTGCGGCAAACTGCAGAGCCGTGGTTGTTGAATAGAAGGTTGATTCCGAAAAGAACCGATGAAAGCCTTCGAAATACATACCTTTCAGGATGGGCGCTGGAAAATTGACTCGGTCTTCGATGACCGTGAACTCGCGCTTTTTGAGGCAAGACGGGTCGATGAGGGAACGCGCTATTCCGGTGTTCGTGTCATCGAGGAACTCTATGACGAGGCGAGCGACCTTACGACAACCAAGACAATTTTTCGCGGCGGCAATAGGGACCGGCAGGAGCGGGTGCTCAAGGCTGCGGCGGCACAGAAGACCACAAGCCGCGCAGGGCATGGTACAGGCAGGGAGACGGGTCGCAAACGGCCTTCCAGGAAACAAGACAAATCCACAAATTATCTCATTCCGATCCTAATATTGGCCGTCCTCATACTGGCTGGCTTATCGGCTTTCCTCGGCCTGCAGCAGCTTTCGCAACTTGGCTGAAGACGCCGCCGGCGATCCCGACGATTTCGCTTTCTCCTCGCTCGATCTGCGTGTAAAAGCGCTTCGCCTGAAGCGTCAATCACGATTGCTCCTCTTGGGAGTGCGCCCCTATCAATGACAGACCGTATTTTCCAGTTTCTGGCGGAACAGCGCCCGGATACACCGTGCCTCGTGGTCGACCTCGACGTCGTCGAGGATAATTTTCGTCGTCTTCGAACGTCATTGCCGCAGGCCAAAATCTATTATGCGTTGAAAGCCAATCCGGCGCCGGAAGTTCTGGGCCGTTTACACCGCCTGGGCGCCTGTTTCGATGCCGCCAGTATTTACGAAATTGACCAGTGCCTCGACATCGGCATTTCGTCTGGCGACATTTCCTTTGGAAATACGATCAAGAAGGAATCGCATATCGCGCTTGCGTTTGAGCGTGGTATTAGCCTGTTCGCCTATGACAGCGAAGCGGAGCTGGAAAAACTCGCGCGTGCTGCGCCTGGCAGCCGGGTTTACTGCCGGTTCTACATGACCGGCGAGGGGGCGGATTGGCCTCTGTCGGAGAAATTCGGCTGCGATTCCGACATGGTGCCGTACCTGCTGGAACGGGCGCGCGATATGGGCCTGTCGCCCTGTGGGGTGTCCTTTCATGTGGGCTCGCAACAGCGGGACCTTCGCCAGTGGGACATCGCCATCGGCAAAACGGCTGCGGTATTTGGCGCGGCGGCGAAGCGTGGTCTGAAGTTGGATATGATCAATGTGGGCGGTGGCTTTCCTGCATCGTACCGGTCGTCCAGTCCCGAAGTTGAGACTCACAGCGTCGCGATCATTGACGCCATGACCAGGCATTTCGGCAACCAAGCGCCGCAGATGATTGCTGAACCGGGGCGCTATATCGCCGGAGATGCGGGGGTCATCCAGAGCGAAGTCATTCTGATTGCCAATAAATCGCGCAGCGGAGATCGGCGGTGGGTTTATCTTGATATCGGCCGATTTGGCGGTCTGCCGGAAACCCTGGACGAAGCGATCCAGTATCGTATCCGAACGCCTTATGGCAGTGACGCAAAAGGACCGGTCGTTATCGCCGGTCCGACCTGCGACGAGGTCGATGTGCTTTACGATCGCGCGGATTACGAATTGCCTCTGGATTTGAAGGTCGGGGACCGGATAGAAATCCTCAGCACCGGCGCCTACACGGCCAGCTATTGTTCGGTGGGCTTCAACGGATTTCCCCCCCTCCGCGAATATTTTATTTGATACGAGACGCCTTGTGGATGCTCTGGTAATTTGCCCTGAAGAGGTCTGATTTCCGGGGGAAATGTTGATGTTACTACATGGCTATTTTCGATCTTCCGCCGCCTTTCGCGTTCGTATAGCGCTGAACCTGAAAATGCTGACAGTCGACACGGCCATGGTGAATCTTCAGGCCGGCGATCAGTCATCGTCGGCTTTCAAGGCGATCAACCCGCAGGGGCGCGTGCCTGCACTCGAAGTGGAAAACCAGATCCTGGTTCAGTCGTTGGCCATCATTGAATATCTTGAGGAAACTGTTCCGCAGCCGCCGTTTTTGCCGCGGGATCATTTGGGGCGGGCCCGGGTTCGGTCCATCGCAAATATAATTTCCTGCGATATTCACCCGTTGAACAATCTGGCGGTGTTGAACTATCTCAAGGACGAGTTGGGTATCGACGAGGACCGCCGGACGATCTGGTACAGACATTGGGTGGCGGAGGGTTTCGCGGGCATAGAGCCGCTATTGGCCAATAGTGCCGAGACGGGCCGGTTTTGCCACGGTGATACGCCGGGCCTGGCCGATATCTGTCTGGTCCCGCAGGTATTCAACGCCCAGAGGTTCGATTGTGACCTGACGCCATATCCAACGGTCCAGCGTATCTACAATGACTGTATGACAGTTGAGGCCTTCGACTTGGCGCAGCCATCGAAGCAGCCGGAGGCCGCGGAAATTAGCTAGGTATGCTCAGCTTTTCTTACGGGCGTCTCTGACCATCTGCATCATGGTGTCGAAATCGCGGGCGCCCCGCAGAAGCTGACTGCCAATCACAAAACTGGGGGTGCCGTTTAGTTTCAGGGCGGTCGCGAGCGCGTAGTTGCGCTGTATGGTCTGAGTAACCTCGGGCGCCTCCATGTCCTTCCTCAGCTTAGCCGGGTCGAGCCCGACACTGCCGGCAATGTCAAGAATGGTTTGGGCCGACAGCGACTTCCTCGATTCCATCATGGCGTTGTGAAATTTGATATATTTGCGATCGCCCTGTTTTCGCGATGCGATTGCGGCACGCGAGGCGAAGACCGAGCCGGGACCCAATATGGGCCATTCCTTGTAGACCCGGCGTATTTTGGGGTCGCGTTCCGTCATTTTGGCGACAACGGCGTGAACCCGCTTACAGACGCCGCACTGATAATCAAAAAATTCGACGACCGTGACGTCTCCGTTCGGGTTTCCCCCGACAGCGGAATATGGATCGTTGTTCAGCTCGTTCTTTCGCGCCGCCAATGCCTGTTTGACCGCCGCCTCTTCCAGAGCGAGCTGTTTCTGTTTGTGGGCTTCAATGGCCTCAACGACGATTTCCGGGTTCTTCTTCAGGTAATCGCGGACAATCTTTTCGATGGCGGCCGCGGAAGGAGTGGCGGCCGGGCTTTTTCCCTGCGCCAGCGCATGGCCTGAGCCCGCCGTTGCCAGAACCGCAACAGAAGCGAGAAACAGGGCCGGTAACCGGATAGGACGCTTCATAGAAAATGCTCCAAAATATGTGCCTGAACATATCATCGGCCCATGGGCCCTTTGCAAGAGGCTCGCGGAACTTTGAACGCCGGGTGTTGGGCGACAGGCCTGTTCTACGCGAAAACGTTAACCTTTTCGGTCGGTCTGTTGCGTAATGTCCTGCGCCCGAATCCAGGCGGGGTCGCCTTTTTTCAGGAGACGCATGGCCCTTTTTGCCAGTGACGCGGCCTGCTTTTTTCGTCCGATCAGCAAATTATATTCAGCCAGGGCCCAGGAGGAGAGACCTATATCGCCCATGCGCCCGTGCGCCACGCCGGCAAGCCGCCATGCCAGGGGCACAAATCGGTCCACCCGGATTGCCTCCTTGGCGTTGCGGAGGGCATCGGGCACCAGTTCCTGACGATTGGTTTCAAGTTGGACATGGGCGAGGCTGGTGCGCAACAAAGGCGCATCGGGAAGCAATCTGGTCGCTTCCTTATAAGAGTCCAGCGCCACATCCATTCGGCCGTTTTCGAACATCAACTGAGCTTTGAGCTCGTGGAAATAGGGATTTTTAGGCTCTTCCGCGATCAGCGAGTCGATAAGCGGTAGACCATGTGTCAGGTCGGCGCGGCGAAAATAGGCGATGGCGCGTGCGTAACGTGATGATATGGAGCCGTCGTCCTCTTTGTAGCGTCTCAGGGTCGTGGTGGGTGGATCAATAAATCCGTTTAGTTTGGCGACCATCCGCCGGTGCGTTTCGGCGAATGCCGCTGGAACCGTGTAGGCGCTCGTGGGAGAGTTCTCGACGTGATGTCTGACAAAGCGGATCCGGCCTCTTGTCAGGGGATGGGTCAGGACATAGGGATCCTGCCGGTTTGTGTGGAGGAATTCCTGACCGGACAGGATCGTCAGGAATTCCAGCATGCCCTTGCTGGAAAATCCCGCCTTGTCCATGTACCGGACGCCCGCTTGATCGGCGGCCTGCTCCTGTCCCCGGCTGAAGTTCAGGAAGGTACGTTCGGCGACCTGGTTCCCACCACCGGCGATGGCGACGGCCGCACCGGGGTCGCGCGCAAGAATTCCGGCAGCCAGCCCCAGTATTTGAGTGACAAAAGCCACGGTGCCTGCTTTATCAAGGGCCCCGTGCAATCGGGCAAGATGGCCGCCGGCTATATGCCCGATTTCATGGGACATCACACCGAGTATTTGTCCGGCATGAACACTCCGTCGCAGAAGTCCCGTTGTAATAAAAAGGCGCTGACCGCGCGTGACAAAGGCATTGAGGTCCCGGTCCCGAACAATATGAATATTAAAGGCCTCGTCCTCCAGTCCGGCCGCGGCAAGGAGTGGCGCCGAATATGCGCGGATGGTATTTTCAATTTCTGTATCACGGATGACCGTGGCGCTATGGGCATTGGACGCGCTCAGAAACGGCGGCAGCGCAACGGCGACGCATAAAATGAAGAATGAACCGATTTTGGATTTGAATGGCATCACGGCCAAGGCTCCGTGGGCATATAAACAACGTAGGTGCGATAGATTGACCCGTCAATGCGTGGTGTTGGGGCTTGTAGCCATATTGCTGTCCGGTTGCGGCGATCCGGGACCAAAAGCCGGAAACGTTGGACACGTGCAGGACTATTTCGGGGGTCTCGCTGCGGATGAGCCGCAGTCGGTTCTCGTCGGGCGCGATGTTTTATCGGCAGGGGGGACCGCTGTGGATGCCGTGGTCGCCATGAGCCTTACCATGATGGTTACCCGCCCGGATGCAGCGGGGCCGGGTGGTGGGGGTATGTGCCTGGTTTATGACAAAGAAAAGAACATTGCGGAATCCATAGAATTTCTCCCTCATGCGGCCCGTAGCCCACCGCTCCGTAACCACTGGATTGCGGCCACGCCCGGCAGCTTCCGGGGGTTGTTCGCGCTTCACGCCCGGTACGGAAGATTGCGATGGGAGCAGCTGGTGCTTCCGGCCGAAAGAATGGCGCGGTTTGGCGTCCGCATCCCGCGCGTCCTGACCCAGGTCCTGGCCAAAAAGGGCGCCGTTGCGATCAAGGATAATGCCAGCCGGGCGGTTTTCTTCGACCGGCTTGGAAAACCGCTGAAGGAGGGCAACAGGTTGCGGCAGGTCGATTTGGCCGCGCTCCTCGGTCGGATCCGCATTACCGGGCCCGGCGACTTTTATGCCGGCTCCGCCGGCAGGAGTTTTGTCGACGGGGTTCGCGCGGCGGGTGGCTGGCTGACAATGAAGGATCTGCGCGGCTATAGGCCCACTTGGCAAAAAACCGTCAAAGGGTCGTTCGATGTTCATGATGTTCATTTCTTCCCCTCACCTGCATTGGGGGGGCGGGTTGCCGCGACCATATGGCAGGAACTGGGCGACAAGAGTGGGTTTTCCAAGGCGGGGGAGGGCAAGAAAGAGGTGATGCTGGTGAACGCATCGCGCCGTGCCTATGCCGCCGCGCTCGCGCAATCGCAGACCGAGACCGCAACCGCCGGTGCACTTGCCATAGACCGGGAAGGGAATTCGGCAACCTGTGTCATGACCATGAACCGTCCCTTCGGTTCGGGCAGAATGGCGGGTGAAACCGGCATCATGCCTGCGCAGCCTGCGGAAGAGGGTTCGACCCTTGCCATGTCGGCGATGCTTGTGACGAACAAAAATACCAAACAGACTTTTATGGCGGCGACTGGCACAGGCGATGACATGGCGCCGGTTGCCCTGATGGCAACGACGCTGCGGGCGCTTGACGGTGAAGTGGATATTGAAAAATCGTTGCGGGCACCCCGTGTCGCTCCGGTCATCGGTCGAGGCGGGGTTGCCGCGGAATCCGGTGCCGTTAAATCCGCCTTCGGCGATAGCGATCAGCCCATCAAAGATGTGTCGGCGATTGGGCTGGTCAACATGATGTATTGTCCGAAGGGCATTATCGATAACCCCAAATCCTGCACCGTAAAGAATGATCCACGCGGTTTCGGCTACGCCATCAACGCGGAGTTCTAGGTGTGGCTTTAAAGGTTTCCCGACGGGGCGCGATACCACCCTTTATCGTTATGGATATTCTGCGTGCCGCGAACAAACGCCATGAGGAACGTGGCGATGTCCTGCATCTCGAGCTTGGTCAGCCGGCGACGCGGGCGCCGGGTGGTGTCATAGAGGCGGCCAGGCGCGCGCTGGATGAAGAACTGCTCGGCTATACCGAGGCGTTTGGTCTTGGGCTCTTGCGCCAGCGGATTGCGGACCATTACCGCACAACCCAGGGGATCGACCTTGAGCCGGACCGTATTGCCGTAACGACAGGATCGTCGGGCGGCTTCGTCCTGGCATTTATTGCGGCTTTTGATGCCGGTGACCGGGTTGCCATGGCGGATCCCGGCTATCCCGGCTATCGCAATATTCTTCTGGCGCTGGGTATCGAGCCGGTCGCTGTCCCGACGGGAGCGGAGACCCGGTTTCAGCCGACACCGGAATTGCTGGATAAAATCGAGGGTCCGATAGACGGTTTGATTCTGGCCAGCCCTTCCAATCCCGCCGGCACCATGCTCGGTAAAAGTGAGATGCAGGCACTGGCGGAGTATTGTGACCTGCGGGGCATCCGGCTTATTTCGGACGAGATCTATCACGGCATTACCTATGATGCCGACGGTGTGTCTGCCCTCCAATTCAATCAGGATGCCATCGTCGTAAACAGCTTTTCGAAATATTTTTCCATGACCGGGTGGCGCATAGGCTGGATGGTGATACCGCCACAGCTCGAGAGAAGTATTGAATGCCTGGCGCAAAATCTTTTTATCTCGCCGCCCACATTGTCGCAGCACGCGGCCTGCGCGGCATTCGATTGCACCGCGGAACTTGATGAGTATGTAAAGCGCTATGCGCTCAACCGATCGCTCCTGCTCGATGAATTACCGAAAATTGGATTCGATCGTCTCGCCCCTGCAGATGGCGCTTTTTATCTCTATGCCGACGTTGCGCATCTGACCAATGATAGCGAAGCATTCTGCAAACGCGTGCTCGATGAGGTCGGCGTGGCGATTACGCCTGGAACCGATTTCGACCGGGATCGCGGTAAGGCCTATCTGCGCATTTCTTTTTCCGGCGAAACCAGTGCCATCAATGAGGCTATCACCCGCCTTAAGGGGTGGGTGCCCTGAGCGTTATGGCCGCCATCACTCGATGATGCGTTGCCACCAGCCCCGACGGGGCTCACCCTCTTCAGAGGCCGTCGCCGCCGCACCAGCCGCCGCGCTTTCTTCCGCTGACAGGGGCGATGGTTCGGTCTCCGGCGGGGCAACAGAGGATGTTACCGGCTCCTCCGCCACAGGTGAGGCGATGTCGGCCGGTTCGGCGGTATCACTACCGTTTTCCGAAACAGTCTCAGAGGCGGCCGTTTTGTTTTCTCCGTTCTCTTCGGACGGGGCATCACCATCGCCGTTCTCGGCATTGTCGGTTTGCGCAGAACGCTGATTGCGGCGTCTGCCGCCCCGGCGTCCACGCCGCCGACGTCGGGGACGCTCGCCATTTTCGTCGGAATTCTCGGCCGCCGCATTTTCGGAAACATCTTCTGTTTCTTCTGCTGACTCTGCCTCGACGGTCGGCTGCTCTGCGGTTTCCGGACTGTCCATTTTTGTGTCTGCGGAGCCGGGCTCCTTTTTCCGCCGCCGCCGCGGACGCCGTTTGCGGGCCGGTTCCTTTTCCTCGGAATCGACCGCTTCAGCTTCGACCACCTCTTCGGCGACGGGCTCGTCCATTTCCACATCACTGATGACCGGCCGGGGCCGATCGCCGGTCGCGGCTTTGACGCGCTCAATACGGATATCCGGCGGGATCAGGCTGTCGTCACCGGCTACGTTGACCTTGAAGCTGTATCGCGCCTCGATCTCAATGAGCGACTCACGCTTTTGGTTGAGGATGTAGAGCGCGATGGAGGTCGGTACCGAAAGCGATATTTCGCTGCTCCGTAAGCGGATACCTTCATCTTCGACCATGCGCAATGCGTGCAACGCCGTCGATTCGGTCGAGCGTATCGCACCGCTTCCGTGGCAATGGGGGCAAGCTTGCGTGCTGGTCTCCATGAGGCTGGGCCTTAACCGCTGGCGCGAGAGTTCGAACAGGCCGAAGGTGCTGATCCGGCCGAGCTGAATACGCGCCCTGTCGGTTTTCACCACCTCCTTCATTCGCTTTTCGACCGAACGCTGGTTGCGGTTTTCTTCCATATCGATGAAATCGATGACAATCAGCCCCGCCAGATCCCTCAGCCGTAATTGCCGGGCAACTTCGCTGGCCGCTTCCAGGTTCGTCTTGACCGCGGTCTCTTCGATATTGCGTTCCTTGGTCGAGCGGCCGGAATTCACGTCGATGGCCACGAGGGCCTCTGTCGCATCGATCACAATATAGCCGCCGGACTTGAGTTGAACGGTCGGGTTGTGCATGGATTCGAGTTGGGATTCCACCTGATAACGATGGAACAGGGGGATGGTGTCACGATAAGGCTGAACGCGCTTGGCGTGACTCGGCATCATCATCCGCATGAGTTTCTTGGCGGCCTGGTATGCGTCGGTCCCCTCGACATCGACTTCCTCGATATCGCGGGTGTAAAGATCGCGGATGGCGCGCTTGATAAGGTCGCCTTCTTCATAGACCAGGGCCGGTGCGGCGGATTCAAGGGTCAGTTCGCGGACATTTTCCCACAGACGCATGAGGTAGTCGAAATCCCGTTTGATTTCCGACTTGTTGCGCTCCATGCCGGCGGTCCGCATGATGACCCCCATGCCCTCCTGAACCTCCAGGTTCTTGAGCAAATCGCGG
Organism: Rhodospirillaceae bacterium; assembly: GCA_018660305.1. Next base: position 8,367 of record JABJKO010000046.1, on the reverse strand, counting down.
AGGCGCCGTCTGTCGGTGGCGCTGGTGATTTTGCGCGATACGCCACCACCGCTTCGGGTCGCGTTGGGCATCAGCACGCAATAGCGCCCGGCAAGGGAAATATAGGTGGTCAGGGCCGCGCCCTTGTTCCCCCGTTCTTCCTTGACCACTTGAATGAGAATGATCTGGCGGCGCTTGATAACTTCCTGGATCTTATAGCGCCGCATGGGGTTTCCGCGGCGTGCGGAAGTTTTCGCAGGGGCGGCTTCCTCCGGCTCCGCATCGGGCTCGTCGGTCTTTGCTTCCAGATCGCCGGCTTCCTGATCGCTGTCGGTTTCAGCGCTGTCCGGCTCGTTCGGTTCTTCACCGTTTTCGGACTCTTCGGCGGTTTCGGCATCAGCCGATAATGCTGTGTCGTCAGCCGGGCTATCGCCGTCGGAGTCGGGCGCGTCGGTGGAATCCGCGTCGGGCTCTGCATCGTCCGCCTCTGCCGCGGCGTCTGTCTCCGTCTCGGCGGAATCGTCTTCAGCTTCGGGCACGTCGCCGTCGATCTCATCGATATGCGCCTGCGCGGCCTGAGCCTTCCCTTCGAGCTGAGCCATGTCGCGTTTAAGCGCTTCACGATCCTCGATGGGAATCTGATAGTAATCGGGGTGTATTTCGCTAAAGGCGAGGAAGCCGTGTCGGCCGCCGCCATAATCGACGAAGGCCGCCTGAAGAGACGGTTCTACCCGTGTAACCTTAGCGAGATAGATATTACCCTTGAGCTGGGTCTTGGTGGAGGTCTCGATGTCGTATTCTTCGAGCCGTTTGCCATCCGTAATGACCACTCGGGTCTCTTCCGGATGGGTTCCGTCGATCAACATACGTTTTGTCATGAAAACAGATACTCCGCAGCAGGGACCCCGTGCCCATGCGAACCTGGGGCGGTGGTATGCTGACGATGGGCGAAACCAGCGGCGCACACGTCGACCCACCGCAGCCAACCGCCCTAGCACAGGGAGTGCTGGACGCGTGGGGACTAGTGAATGCAGCCATTGCCAGTTTCGAAGTTTCTACCAAAATCAGTGTCGGGCCTATGCGCAGTGGACAATACCATAAGTTGTATTTTGTATTGTCCGCGAACCGCGCGATCCCGATGGCCAAAGAGACTGTCGAGATACCCAAAAGATGTTCGCAACGGGCACAGAGTACTCTGTGAGCGACATTGGAACAACTCATTTCGCTCGCTATGCTATAAATTGGAAAATCAGATACGCGGTTGACCGGGTTTAGGGCGGACTGGCCAAGTCGATTGATGCGTGTGCCGGTTAACGCTATATCTAGTCATCTGGTTCCAAAGAGCAGCTAAATGTATTGGATACGCCGTAGCAGTTCGGCCATTTTCGCGGGTTTTGTCCTGTTTGCAGGCGCGGCCGCCGATCTGTCGGCGCGACCTGTGGTCGAATCGGTCAGAGTTGGCGACCAGATCAAGAAAACCCGTTTTGTCGTCGATCTGTCGGCCAAGGTGTCCTTCTCGGTCTTTACGCTGGCGGACCCCTATCGCGTTGTCATCGATCTGTCCGAAGTCGACTGGCGGCTGAAACCCGACGCCGTTCGTCCCGGCAGGCGCATTACCGGATTTCGGTTCGGTCTCTTCCGATCCGGACAGTCACGCATGGTTCTGGACGTGAAACAGCCGGTAAATGTCACCAAGGCCTTTATCCTGGGACCGAGCGGACATCGCGGACATCGCCTCGTCATCGATCTTGCCGAGACGTCGCGCCCGGCGTTTTTGGCCGCGTTACGACGGTCAAAGCCCGCGTCGTCGAGGATAAAGCGGAAATCGCCGGCGGTTCGCCCTTCGCCGCCCCCGAAAGCCAGGGATACGCGGCCCCTGATCGCGATCGATCCGGGGCATGGTGGCGTCGATCCCGGTGCCCGGGGACGGGGCGGCAGCTGGGAAAAGACCATCACCCTGTTGCAGGCGCGGGAATTGAAACGTCAATTGCTTCGGACCGGGCGTTACCGCGTGTTGTTGACCCGTCGGCGCGATGTCTTTGTGCGGTTGCGCGAGCGGATCGCCATCGCGCAGCGCGCCCAGGCTGATCTGTTTATTTCTCTCCATGCGGATTCAATTTCCAACCACCGGATTCGCGGTGGGGCGGTGTACACCCTGTCCGAAAGGGCGTCCGATAAGGAGGCGGCAGCCTTGGCGCGCAAGGAGAACAAGGCGGATATCATTGCCGGTATCGATCTCAATGAGCAAAGCACGACCGTCGCCAAGATCCTCATCGATTTGCGCCAGCGTCTGACCAAGAACGAGTCGGTAACCCTGGCCAAGGGGCTGGTCAGCGAACTTGGTAAATCAATGCGCCTGTTGCGGAACAATCACCGGTTTGCCGGGTTCGCCGTCCTCAAGGCGCCCGACATTCCCTCGGTCCTGATCGAAATGGGGTATCTCTCCAACCGAACCGATGAGCGCCTTTTGCGGCAGGCGAAACACCGCGGCCGGGTTGCCCGGTCCATTGTTCGCGCGACCAATGTCTATTTTGCGCGCCAGCAGGCGCTTCGGCAGCCATAAAGTGGTCAAATTCACCCTTTAGTAACCCAATATCTGCGTAAGTCGGGTTGTATTCCGCCTCTGTTGCCCGATATGAACTGGGGTAGAGGATTGCCATGAGAACGCTGCTAAAAATTGGCGTCGGCCTGTTCACCGTATCGCTGCTGTTTGGTCTGCTTGGCGTCGTGACGGTGGTTGGGGTCGTCTGGCATTTCGGCAAGGGACTTCCGGAATTCCAGCAACTGGCCGACTATGAGCCGCCCACCGTTACGCGGGTGCATGCGGGCGACGGACGGCTGCTGACCGAATTTGCCCGTGAACGGCGTGTTTTCGTGCCGATCAAGGCCATCCCCAAGCGCGTCGTCAAAGCCTTTTTGTCGGCCGAGGACAAGGATTTTTACGAACATTCCGGGGTTGATTTCCGGGGCGTTCTGCGGGCCGTGGTCACCAACATAAAGCGGCTCGGGAGCGGTCAGCGTCTCGTCGGGGCGTCCACCATCACGCAACAGGTGGCGAAGAATTTTCTGTTGACCAACGAAGTCTCGTTCGACCGGAAGATAAAGGAAGCCATTCTCGCCTTTCGAATAGAGCGCGCGCTCAGCAAGGACCGGATATTGGAGCTCTATCTCAACGAGATTTATCTCGGGCAGGGGTCCTATGGCGTTGCGGCGGCTGCCCTGAATTATTTCGACCGGTCCCTCGGCGAACTGACCATTCCCGAAGTGGCCTATCTTGGTGGTCTTCCCAAGGCGCCCAACAATTATCACCCAAGCCGCAAACCGGAAGCCGCCCGCCATAGGCGCAACTATGTGATCGGCCGCATGTTGCTGGACGGCTATATAACACCGGCGCGAGCCGATGCCGCCAAGGCCGAGCCCTTGATCGTTCGCCAGCGGACCGGCGCGTCCGTCGCCCAGGCTGACTATTTCGTGGAGGAAGTCCGCCGTGAGCTGGTCGAACGCTATGGTGAAAACGCCCTCTATGGCGGCGGCCTTTCGGTCCGCACCACGCTGAATTCCCGCCTGCAGGGGATCGCCGATAAAATGTTGCGAAAAGGATTGATCGCCTATGATCGGCGGCACGGCTGGCGCGGCCCCCTGGGACGGGTAACAGACGAGGCGGACTGGATTGCCACTCTTGCAGGGTTCCCCATGCCCAAGGGCCTGGCGGCGGCGATGCCGTACTGGCGCAAAGCCGTTGTTCTTGACGTAAAACCGGATCATGCCGCCATTGGACTCGATGACGGGTCCACCGGCTTTATCCCTCTCGCTTCCCTGAAGTGGGCGCGGGCCTGGATGGAGGGTGAAAAACGGGGCCCGGCGGTGAAAAGCGTCGAAGGAATCCTCGAAATACGCGACGTCGTTCTGGTGGAGGGCGCCGGCCCCAACAAGAAGGGTGAGCCGGCACCGGAAGGCGCGTTCGAATTACGGCAAATCCCCGCCATAGAAGGCGCCATTGTCGCGCTGGATCCCCATACCGGCCGCGTGCTCGCCATGTCGGGTGGTTTCAGCTTTGCCCGCAGCCAGTACAACCGGGCGACACAGGCCAAGCGGCAGCCGGGATCTGCCTTTAAACCGTTCGTCTATCTCGCCGCGATGGATCATGGCTATACCCCCTCCAGTATCGTGCTCGATGCGCCCTTTGTGATTGATCAGGGGCCGGGTCAGGGCCGTTGGAAGCCGGGGAACTATTCGAACCGCTTCTACGGCCCGAGCCCGCTTCGTCTTGGCATCGAAAAATCCCGCAACCTGATGACAGTCAGGCTGGCGCAAAATATCGGGATGGAAACAATCGCCAACTACGCCGAACGTCTCGGCGTGGTTCACAAAATGCCGCGCATGCTTTCCATGTCCCTGGGGGCTGCCGAGACGACGCTCAGCGACCTGACCACCGGCTACGCCATGCTGGTTAATGGTGGAAAACGTATCACGCCGACCCTGATAGATCGCATCCAGGACCGTAACGGCAAAACCATATTTCGCCATGAGCGGCGGCCCTGCCCGAATTGCAAAGACGTCGATTGGGATGGCGAGTACGCGCCGGCCATCGCTGATATCCGCGAGCAGGTGGCCGACCCGCGTAGCGCCTATCAGGTAGTCTCCATGTTACACGGGGTCGTGCAGCGTGGCACCGGCCGGCGCATCCGGGCCGTCGGCAAGCCGTTGGGCGGCAAGACCGGGACGACAAACGACAGCATGGATACCTGGTTCATCGGCTTTTCGCCAGACCTGGCCGTTGGGGTCTTTGCCGGATTCGATCAGCCCAGACCGTTGGGTAAACGGGAAACCGGGTCGTCCGTCGCCGTCCCCATCTTCAGAGATTTCATGGCAGAAGCGCTACGGGATGAGCCGCCTATTCCGTTCCGTATCCCGTCCGGAATTCGCCTGGTCAGGGTGAATTCCAAGACCGGTAAACGTGCGATCCGGGGTGACCGTAGGGTCATCCTGGAAGCCTTCAAAGCGGGCACGGAACCCAAAGTAAGCGACGTCAGGTCGCCACGGCGGGCACCGGGTGCGGCGCCTTCCCGCGGTGTGAGGGGATTGTATTAGCGCGTCCCCTCGTTTAAATAACGCCGCGCACATCCCACGTTTCGCAGCAAGTAGGTAACAATATCCGCTATGCGGGCTGAATCACAAAATATGATCGATGAAATCCAGCAGTCTCTCGCACTGCTGAGGAGGCATCTTTGACTGGGATAACGCTCTCCGCCGGTTGGATGAGCTGAACGCGGCCGCCGAAGATCCCGACCTCTGGTCCGACAGCAATAAGGCCCAGGCGGTCATGCGCGAACGGACCCATCTTGAGCAGGCCATCAAGGGCGTGCAGGCCATGGAGCTGGAGGTCGAGGACGCGACTACTCTTATTGTGTTGGGTGAGGCGGAAGACGACGATTCTGTCATCGCCGAAGCGGAAGCATCGCTGACTGCCGTCAGGGATCAGGCCGCAAAACGCGAACTGGAAACGCTTCTTTCCGGCGAAGCCGACAGCAATGATTGTTTTCTGGAAATCCACGCCGGGGCCGGCGGCACCGAATCCCAGGACTGGGCGCAGATGCTCATGCGCATGTATGTGCGCTGGGCGGAAGCGCACGATTACAAGGTCGAATGGCTGGAGGAAAGCCCCGGAGAAGAAGCCGGCATGAAATCGGCGACCATCCGGATCGAGGGACATAATGCCTATGGCTGGCTCAAAACCGAGAGCGGCGTTCACCGGCTGGTCCGTATTTCGCCCTATGACGCGGCGTCGCGGCGGCATACCAGCTTTTCCAGCGTCTGGATCTATCCCGTAATCGATGACGCCATCGAGGTTGATATCGAGGATAAGGATCTGAGGGTGGATACTTACCGGGCGTCGGGCGCCGGCGGTCAGCATGTCAACAAAACCGATAGCGCTATCCGGATAACGCACATACCGACGGGCATCGTCGTCCAGTGTCAGAACGACCGTTCGCAGCACCGTAACCGTGCTGCGGCGATGGATATGCTGCGTGCCAGGATGTACGAAGCCGAACTGCAGAAACGCGAAGAATCCGCCCAGGCCGAACATGACGCCAAGACCGATATCGGCTGGGGTCACCAGATCCGGTCTTATGTGCTACAACCCTATCAGATGGTGAAAGACCTGCGGACCGAGGTTGAGACCAGCAATACCCAGGCGGTGCTGGATGGCGATCTTGACGAATTCATGGCAGCGTCTCTGGCCTCCCGGGTCGGCAATGAAGACGGAACCGCGGAAGGAAAATCCACATGATCGTTCAGCAATCCATCGAGGCAAAGTTGGTAGGCGGACTGACACCAGCCCATCTGGAGATTCTCAACGAAAGCCATATGCACAGTGTGCCGTCCAATTCGGAAACCCATTTCAAGGTTATCGTGGTGTCCGACATTTTCGCGGGAATGACCCGGGTGGCCCGTCATCAGGCGGTCAACGGGCTACTGGCCGACGAGCTGGCCGGGCCGGTGCACGCGTTGTCCATACAGGCCCATACCGCTGACGAATGGACCGCCCGTGGCGGTTCCGTTCTCGATTCCCCGGAATGTCTTGGTGGTGGTAAGGCCGATGTAGCGGGCTGAGTTAAATTCGTTCGCCCCCATCTTTCGCTTTGGGTTGTTTCGTTCTACCTTCCGGCCAAATTCGCTGATCGGCTATTTACGCCGATCCAAAAGTCATCAGGGAGAACCAAATGAAACGCAGCACTGATCGTATCCTAACCACCCATGTGGGAAGCCTGCCGCGTCCCGACGAATTGATTGACGTGATGATCGCCCAGGATAAGGGCGAGGATGTGGATAAGGCCGATTACGACAATCGGCTCAAACAGGCTGTTGCCGGTGTGGTTCAGAAGCAGGTCGATCTCGGGGTCGATATTGTCGATGACGGCGAATTCAGCAAGCGCGGCTTCGCGGTCTATGCCCATGAGAGGCTGGGCGGTCTGGAGCCGACGGGCCGCGCCCGGCCATCGCCCTGGGCCGAATCCCGCGAGTCCCACGCTTTTCCCGAATTCTATGCTGCAGAACAGGGGGCAAAGGACAAGAAGCCGACGCCGAGCTCCATGCAGATGGCCTGCACCTCGGCGCTGACCTACAAAGGTCAGGCATTGCTGGATCGTGATCTGGCCAATCTCCGCGCCGCGGCCGATGCCGCCGGTGTCGAGGAAGCCTTCGTGCCGGCCATCTCGTGCTCTGACATCGCGGGCAACCAACTTAACAAGCATTACGACAGCGATGACGATTTTCTCTATGCCATCGCCGACGCCATGAACGTGGAATACAAGGCCATCGTCGATGCCGGTTTCCTGCTGCAGATCGATGATCCGCGGCTGATCAATTACTACGTCAAGAACCCGCAGCTCAGCGTCGATGAATGCCGCGCCTGGGCGGAAACCCAGGTCGAGGCCATCAACCATTCGCTGAAGGGAATCCCCGAGGACCGGGTGCGGTACCACACCTGCTACGGCATCAATATGGGGCCGCGGGTCCACGATATGGAAATGAAGGATTTCATCGATATCGTGCTCAAGATCAATGCCGGCGCCTATTCCTTCGAGGCCGCCAACCAGCGCCATGAACATGAATGGCGCATCTGGGAGGACATCAAGCTGGCGGACGGCAAATTCATCATCCCGGGCGTGATCACCCATTCCGCGGTGCTGGTGGAACATCCCGAACTGGTGGCCGAGCGCATCATGCGGTTTGCCAGCGTGGTCGGGCGGGAAAACGTCATGGCCGGCGGCGATTGCGGCTTCGGCACCCAGGCCATGGCCGAACCGGAAGTTCACCCCACCATCGTCTGGGCCAAGTTCCAGGCCATGGCCGACGGCGCCAGGATTGCCAGCGCTAAATTGTGGTCCTAGAGCCCTATACATCTAAATTGAACCATTTGACCGGGATTATTTTACCCCGTGGTTAGGCGCGCTTCGCATGGCGATGCCCGGCATCGTCAAAGATGCGCAACGACGCCACGGGATAAAAGAACCCGGCCTTCGGTGGGGCGTAGGGGCTCCCCGGCCGCGTTGCGGCGTTTGCCCGATGCGCAAGCATCGCGCTGCGCACCGCGCCTAACCGGGAAGCCCCTACGCCCCATCAAATTGATTCTATTTAGATGTATAGGGCTCTAACCCACGAGAGCTTCGAGGTCCGCCGCCCAGGGGAAGGCCTGCGACAGGCCGCCGGACTCTTCGATCTGACGCTGGATCTGTGACACCCGGCCCTGTGACACGTCTCCCATATGGGCGACTTGCTTAAGGGGCAGGTTGCTGGCTCGTCTCAGTAGGTAAACCGTGGCGCGAAAGGCGTCCGGCGCCTGGCGTCGGTCAAGCACCAGTTCTGGCGGTACGCTCGCAGCCG
>JABJKO010000047.1 GCA_018660305.1 Rhodospirillaceae bacterium | reverse complement strand
CGTCATCCGCCGTCAGGGTGGGTACTTTGCCAAGTGGGTTGAGCATGCTGATGTCGTATTGGCCCTCGACCCATTCCCCATCCGCATTGCGAAACGGAAATGTCGGTACCAGTTCCACATCATCGCCAAGCCCGGTTTCATGAATGGCAACGAGGACCTTGTGAACAAAACGATGAAACGGTGAGTAAAATAGAAGCATGGTTTTTCGATCTTTTTGTTTGTGAATGGTCAGCGCCAAATGACCCGGCTTGGCCGGTTCAATGGCCGCTGCGCAGCAGGCGACCCGGCAGCGCACCGGTCGCCTCGCCATGGCGCCAGGTGGGAACGCCGGCCACGATTGTCGCGTCGAACCCGGCGGAGCGTTGCAATAGACGCTTACCCCCCGTGGGTAGATCGTAGCTCACCTCGGGCACCTGAAGCTGCAATTCATCATAATTCACAACATTAATGTCGGCCCGCATGCCCGGCGCGATCCGCCCACGATCGCAAAGGCCAATGGCCTCGGCGTTGGCGGAGGTCAATCGCCGCACCATCTCCTCGATGCCGTGCAAGGGGCCGCGCGTGCGGTCGCGGGTCCAATGGGTGAGGGTGTGGACCATGTCGGTGGCGTCACACATGATCCCCACATGGGCGCCGCCGTCGCCAAGGCCGATTAACGTGTTGGGATGCCCCAGCATCTCGTGAACCGAGGCCATGTCGCCGCCCGCGTAGTTCGTCATAGGATGATAGAGGATACCGCGGCCGTCATTTTCCATCATCAAATCGTAGGCGAGTTCGGCCGGATCCATACCGCGCCGCCGGGCCTCGGCCGCGACGCTGAGGTCCGGATCGGGCTCGTATTGCGGCGGATCACCGAATGGGAAAATTCTCTCCCAGTCTCTCAATCGCTCTGCCTGGCCGGCGTTGTCAGTGGGCTCGGCGATCAGGCGCGCCCGGAAATTCGGATCGCGCAGAATTGCAACGCGGGCGTCCATGTCCAACGGCGCCAATTCCCGCCAGCCGGCACAGTCGAGAAACGGATTCAACGACAACTCGAAGCCCAGCAACACGCTGGTTGGCCGTCCGCGAATTTGGCCGGTAATTTGCAGGCCCTCGGCATTGGCGGCCGCGATCCGCTCCAGCAGATCGCGCCATTGGTCGGGGTCGGCGTTTCTTTGCAATAGCGTCAGCGTCAAGGGACGCCCCGACCGTTTCGCCAGACGGGTGAGCAGACCGAATTCCCGGTCAATCGCATCGCCGTGGTCGCCAACAACCTGGAGCCAGCCGCGCCCGACCTGCCCCACAGCATCGGCGATCTCGGCCAATTCAGTCTCCGATGCGCCATAGGAGGGGACAGGCTTTCCCGCCGCCGTTCGGTGCTGCAGCAGCCGGGACGTTGAAAAACCAAAGGCGCCCGCCGAAATTCCCTCAGCGGCAAGCCGCGCCATCTCCGCACGGTCCGCCGCCGTCGCCTCTTCCCGGTCGGCACCGCGCTCTCCCATCACGAAGACCCTAAGCGCTGCGTGCGGAACCTGGGTCGCCACGTCCACGTCGTATTGCCGCTGGGCCAGGGTGTCGAGATAGTCCGGGAAGCTGGTCCAGGTCCACGGCAGCCCGGCCTGCATCACCACCTCGGGGATGTCTTCCACGCCTTCCATCAGCTCAATCAGCATATCGTGGTGATCATCGCGCACCGGCGCGAAACCGACGCCGCAATTGCCCATCAGTACCGTCGTCACCCCATTGCACGACGACGGCGTGATCCGGTTGGCCCAGGTCACCTGCGCGTCATAGTGGGTATGTACGTCAACGAAGCCGGGCATCACCAGGCGGCCGCGCGCGTCGATCTCATCCTCGCCGGTATCCCCCACCTGACCCACGGCGATAATCCGGCCGTCCGAGACGGCCACGTCCGCTTCCGCCATTGCCCCGCCCGTGCCGTCGACGACAGTACCGCCGCGAATGATCAAATCCGGTTTTTCACTCATCAAACCCTGCTCCCGATATTGTCCTTGCGAAAGCATAGGCTGTTAAACCAGATTTCGTAATACCCTACCGGGACACTAGCGCATGTCGCGTTCAATTGAACGCGCAGCCATGCGCTAAAACCTTTAAGATAGAGCAACTTATCCGCAGTCAATTGAATCCAATTGACTGCGGGTTGCTCTAACCGAGTTCCGCACAGGGATGGCTTCGGTCACCTGGAAGTCAGGGATCTGTCCGGGGGGCTCAAGGAAACCGGCGCATCATGATCGGGCATGTCAGGAGCGGAAGTGGTCAGGATGCAGATGCCGTCCCCGGCGCGAAAGCCTCGTTCGAGGAGGAGAAATAATCATGTAACCGGTCAATCCCCTCTTCATACCGAGCGTTGCAAAAGGCCAGCCGCAGGTCTTGTGGAACACCGAAGTCGGTACCCGGGACGACGGCAACATGGGCTTTTTCGAGGATGTCCCGGGCGAGCTCCTTGGATGATGCAAAGCCCATCGCCTTGTTCCACTCTTCGCAACGCAGCATCGCGTAGAACCCGCCTTCGGCGCCGATTGGCGTACACCGCGTGCCGGTCAGGCGTTTCGTGGTGTATTCGGCGCGCGCCTTATAGACACTCGTGAGTTCCCGGGGGCTTTCCTCGTCGGCGAGTGCGGCGATCATGCCGTATTGATAACAGGGATCGGTGCAAAGCAGGGTGTGTTGTTGAATGACACGCAAATTGGTCTGCAAATCCGTTGGCAGGATCGCGAAACCAATGCGTTTGGTATACATCCGAAACCCCTTGGAAAAACTATTCGTGACAATCGTCATATCTTTGTGTTCGGGGAAGAGCGACAGGGGCGAGTGGAATTCATCGTAGAACATGGTGTTGTTATAAATCTCATCATTCAACACGTAAGCCTGACGATCGACGATCTGGTAGATCTCGCGCATTTCATCAGGCGTGACAATGTTGCCGACCGGGTTGCCGGGTGAATTGATGACCACCAGCGATGTGCGCTCGGGCGAGAAGTTGCGGCGGAAAGAGTCCATGTCGACGCGCTTGGTGTCGATGTCGATGTCATAGAACTTGACCGTGGCGCCGGCCAACTTCGCGCAATACAGATAGAGGGCGTAGTAGGGCCTTGGAATCATGATTTCGTATTCCGGACCCGACAGAAGTTGAAAGATGTTTCGAAAAATTGGCGATGTACCCGTGTTGACGATGACATTTTCGACTGCGGTGTCCGCCTGGTATCGCCGATTATAGAATTGCACGATGGCCTGGCGCAGTTCGGGAAGTCCCTCGGGATAAACGCGCCGGACAAAATCCGGATCCCTGAGCTTTTCGATCATCCCATCGAGGGCGGCATCGGGCATGAATAGTTCAGGAACCCCTATGGTCAGCTTCAGGACGTCGGACCCCTTTGCGATAAGCTCGTCCGCGAGTTCGTCCAGAACGAACATCTGAAATTCCAAATCGCCCGGCATTAGGTCCTTTATCACTTGTGGCATTCTATCTCCTGCGGTTCCGTTAATTTTGATCGATGCTGAAGCATATTGCGGCTGTGACCCGGACAGCGGCGCGCGCGCAGCACTATCCCACCGCCGTTCTCGCCAGAATCATAAAGTTGCGATATTGCCCTGATGCTATAGCACAAGGTCGGTAATGCCCAGCCTTAGTAACAAAGAATGCCTGGAATGGGTCAATCCCTGCTTGTTAGTATTCACTAATAATGCGGTCAAAGCCGGGAGTATGGGGAGGATTTGGCCTCCGCCAACTGCATATGGATCTGTCGAAGGATCACCGTTAATCTTGCCGCGCCGTCGTCGTCAACGTAGCGATAACCAAAGGACCCAAGGCCATGGCCCTGACGCTGTTCGAACCCTTCCGTGCCGTGTTCTACACGCCGTTTTACGCCGCCCATGCGCTTGACGCCTATGGCGCGGAGGGCGTTGAAGTGGAAATGGTGACGGCGGGGGCCGAGGCCACGGTGAGCGGGTTGATTGACGGCGCCACCGACGTCACCTGGGGCGGGCCCATGCGTATACAAAATACTTATGATGGGCAGCCCGATTGCGGCATCGTCAGTTTTTGCGAAGTCGTTACCCGGGATCCGTTCTTCGTCGTTGGCCGCGATCCACGGCCGAATTTCCAGATGTCGGACATGATGGATGTAAAATTCGCCACGGTGTCCGAGGTCAATACGCCGTGGCTTTGCCTGCAGGAGGATTTGCGCCGGGCTGGATTGGACCCGGACCAAGTCAACCGGGTGAGTGGCAATACAATGGCGGAAAACGATAGGACCTTGCGGGCGGGCGATCTGGACGTCATTCAGATCTTCCAGCCCTTTGTGGAGCAACTGGTCGCCGATGGTGCCGGCCATATCTGGTATGCCGCCGCCGACCGCGGGGCGACCAGCTACACCACGCTGAGCACTTTGCGAGACACGCTGCAAACAAAGCGCGACAAAATGGGGCGGATGACGCGGGCTTTGTACCGCACCCAAAAATGGTTGCATGGGACCGATGACTCAACCATTGCCGCCGCAATTGGAGACTTCTTCCCCGACCTGCGCGCGGAAACCCTTGCCGCCTGCATCACCCGTTACAAGGCGCTCGGCCTATGGGGCATGAACCCGATCCTGCCCAGGGATGGCTTCGACCGCCTGAAAGCCAGCGGCCTGTCCGGCGGGCTTTTCAAAACCGGTGCGGACTTTGAAACCTGCGTCGACATTAGCCTGGCCCATGAGGCGATAGCGGCGGACCCGCCATCAATGTGAATATCTAATCGCGGCCAAGCCACCAACTGGATTTCCCGCTCTGTTGTCCTACAATGGAATGCCGGGGAGCGTGGCGCGATATGGGGGAGGGACCATGACCAATCGACCGAATTTTCTGTTCTTCATCACGGATCAGCAGCGGGCTGACTGGCTCGGATGTTATGGCCATCCTATCCTGAAAACGCCGCATATCGATGCCATCGCCGGGCAGGGGACCGTGTTCGATAATTTCTACGTTGCCTCGCCGGTCTGCATGCCGAACCGCGCTTCGTTATTGACTGGCCGCTATCCGACCGTCCATGGCCTGCGCTACAACGGCTGCGTCCTGCCCACTTCGGCCGTGACCTTCGTCGATCTGCTGGCGGCGGCCGGCTACCATACGGCGAGCATCGGCAAAAGCCATCTGCAGCCCTTCACCGGTCGCGCGCCCCTGATGCCGGTCCCCGACGATCCGGGTGTCCTGGACGAAGCCTGGCGGCAAACCGGCGGCGACTACGGACAGGAGGATCCCGGACGGTATGAGGCCGACGGGCGCTACCAGTTCGATACGCCCTATTATGGCTTTCAGCATGTCGACATGGTCGCCCGGCACGGCGACCGCTGCGGCGGCCATTACGAGCAATGGTTACGCGAGCGCGCGGAGAATTGGCAGGAGCTGTGGGATAGCGCCAACCAACTGCCGCATAACTATTCCTGCCCGCAGGCCTATCGCACGCCCGTGCCCGAGGAACTGTATCCGACCAACTATGTCCGCGACCGTACCATCGACTATCTGACGGCGCGCGGCGATCAGGAACAGCCGTTCTTCGCCTTCGTCTCGTTTCCCGACCCGCATCACCCCTTCAATCCGCCCGGGCGCTATTGGGACATGTACCGGCCGGAGGATTTCGAGGTGCGCCTGCCCTACCAGGCGCATCACAATCCCATACCGCCCATGCGCTGGCTGCACGAGCAATGGCACGGCGATGGCGGGCAGATGACGCCGGAAACGGCGATGATGGCGAGCGACGAGGAATTGTGCCAGGTCATGGCCCTGACCGCCGGGATGATCACCTGCATCGACGATGCGGTCGGCGGGATCATGGATTGCCTGCGGGACAGGGGCCTGGATGACAACACCGTGGTCTGCTTCAATGCCGACCATGGCGACTATCTCGGCGACTTCAACTTACTGCTAAAGGGCGCGTTGCCGTTCAACAGTATCACCCGGGTTCCCTTCATCTGGTCGGACCCGGACGACAGAAGCCCCCGCCGCACCGATGCCCTGGCATCCACCATCGATCTGCCGGCATCCATCCTCGAACGCGCCGGCCTTGAGATTTTTGCCGGCAACCAGGGTAAGAGCTTCCTGGCCAACCTGGACGGCTCGGCCGAGCTGCGGGACGAACTGCTGATCGAATACAACGACAGCGGCCCTCGGCTGGGTTTCGAAACGCCGGCGCGGGTCCGCTCGCTGGTCGACGGACGCTATCGCATGACGATCTATCAGGGCCACGATTGGGGCGAATTGTATGATCTTGAGACGGACCCGGACGAAACCCGCAATCTATGGGACAGTTCGGCGCATGAAGCGGTGAAGGCGAAAATGTCGCTTTCTCTGGCGCATCATCTGGCGGGGCTGATGGATGAAAGCCCAAGGGCAAGGCGCCTGGCGTAAGCTGCCGACACTCAGGTTACGGGGTGGATGCCGACGCCACCTGGAATTTGTTCCGTCGCGGTCAGTTCGATCAGGCTGACGTTCACCCGCCAGGGCTGGTCAAGGGCCCAAACCACCGCTTCGGCGACGTCCTCCGCCGTTATGATCTCAAACCCTTCGGCCATGGCGGTTTGCGCGGCCTGATCATCGGTCATGGTGGCAAAGATTTCCGTCGCGGTGCGCCCGGGCGAGACTTCGGTGACACGGATACCCGTGCCTTTCAGATCGTGGCGCAGATCCTGGCTCAAGACATGCACCGCGCCCTTGGAGGCGCCATAGACGGACGAGCCAATCGCATGCAGACCGAAGATCGAGCCGATATTGACGAT
>JABJKO010000048.1 GCA_018660305.1 Rhodospirillaceae bacterium | reverse complement strand
TCTTCGCCCACCAGAATGACGAATTTGCATTCCTCGCCGCGCTCGAAATATTTGTCGCGATGGATACGGCCGTGCTTTCCTTCGGTGATCTGGCAGCCGATGGTCTTGGCGTCATAGACCTGGTTGCGGTAGGTGCCGCAATTGAACGAGCCGTTATCCGGGTCCTGTGTGATGACACAGTTGGCGGTGCCGATATAGCGCGCCTTGTCCTGTTCGTGATGACGGGGCACCGGGAATTTGAGGACGTCGATATCGTCGCCCTCCATGATGTTCTCCATCACCGGGCCGGTCTCGACGAATTTCGGCGGGATCAGCTCCATATCCTGCATGCGGTCGTAATAGCGCCGAACGATATCGACCTTGCGCTCATGTTCGAGCGGCAGACCGAGGGTCAGGGCCACACGGCGCACCGACGACAGGGAACCGTAAAGGGTTCGGAAGCCTTGGTCATAACCGGGGACATTGTCGAAAAGCAGCGCCGGCGCGTTGCCGCGGCTTTTTTCGGTCATCATCTGCGTGATGCTGCCCATCTCGGCATCCCAGCTGGCATTGTCGATGCGCAGCAATTCGCCCAAATCGTCGACTTTTTCGATCCAGTCCCGCAGGCCGCGGTAGCCCGCCTGGTCATTGGCCAGCGAACTTGTTCGTGCGTCGTCCATCCTTTTCTCCTTCGCGAAAAGAGAATGCGGCCGCCGTTAATCCCTGTCAGTGCGCGGCCGAAATCTTGTGTTGTTTATTCGACCGCTTTTCTACACCACCTGCCTCTCTAGCGCCAGTGTGAGGGCGAATTATCGCCTCCTTCCATTGACAGTTCAGGGGTGCATTGGTTCAATCCGGCCAACATTCAAATCACAACAAATGAGAAAAGGACGGGAGAGCCATGAAACTCAAGGACAAGGTAGCGATCGTCACCGGCGCCGGACGCAATATCGGCGAGGAAACAGCGAAGCTTTTCGTCAGCGAAGGCGCCAAGGTCGCCGTCGTCGACATGGATGAGGCGCGCGGCAGCGCCGTCGCTGACGCTCTCAATGCCGCCAATGCGGGCGTGGCAACCTATATCAAGGCCAATGTGGCGGATGAAAGCTCGGTCAAGGACATGATCGCGGCGACCGTCGAAGCCTTCGGGCGCATCGATGTATTGGTGAACAATGTTGCGATTTCAGACAATCTGAACATTCGTGAATGCACGCTGGCGGATTTCCAGAAGACCATCGATGTGACCCTGACCAGCCAGTTCATCATGTGCAAATGGGTAGGCGAACGGATGATCGAGCAGGGCGATGGCGGCGCCATCGTCAATATCGGTTCGACATCGGGCTTCAGGGGCCGTGACAGCGCCGTTGCCTATGCCGCCGCCAAGGGCGGCGTGGCCAATTTGATGCGCGCTATCGCAATCCAGCTGGCGCCGTTCAAGATCCGTGTCAATTCGGTGGTGCCCAACAAGATCGGCTCGCCGGTGGGTCAGCAGGATTTCGATCCCACACGTCCGGTACCAAATCTGGTTGGCCGCGCCGGTCTGCCGGAAGAGCTGGCCAAGGGCGTCCTTTTCCTCGTTAGCGACGATTCCTCGTTCGTCTTTGGCGAGAATTTGTTTGTCGATGGCGGCTACAGCGCAATGATGTGATCGCCATGCGGGCCGAGGGAGGCAACATGACCTTGGCCCGCCGCGAATTTTTCGTTGAATAATATTTCCGAGCGCTTCGACGCGCTTCCCGGCGTCGTGCGCGGCGCAATATGGATGTCCCTCGCCTGCCTGTCTTTCGCCGGCATGGCGGTTATGATCCGTGTTCTTGCCGACCGGGTGCCGCCGCTCGAGATCGGTTTTTTCCGTGCATTCATTGCCCTGCTGTTGATGACGCCCTACGCGATCCGGACGGGCCCTTCCATCTGGCAATCCAAGAACCATAAGGCGTTTGCGGCACGGGGCACGACAGGCGCCATCTTCGTCATGTGCTTTTTCCCGGGTGTTGCCCTGATGGAAATTGCCGATGCCCAGGCCCTTACCTTCACGACTCCTTTGTTTGGCATGGTGCTGGCCATGCTGTTTCTCGGGGAAGGATTTCGTCTGAACCGGGTGCTGGCCCTGGCCGTGGGGTTCGCCGGCGCGCTGATTATTATCCGGCCGGGATTTCAGTCTGTCAGTCTGGGCGCTGCCCTGGTGCTTCTGTCCGCCCTTTCCGCGTCCGGTAGTGGAACGCTTTATAAACTCATTACGCGGAGCGACGCGCCTGACAAAATCGTGTTTTTTCACGGTATTTACATGACACCGATTACCCTCGCCGGTGCTCTCTTCGTGTGGGAATGGCCGACCCTGTGGGAACTGGTTTTGCTGATCGTTACCGCGGCGCTGGCGACGCTCAATCAACGGTTTCTCGGCCGCGCCTTTGCCTCTGCCGACGCGACAGTTATTTTTCCGCTGGTCTTCATGCGGCTTCCGTTTGGCGCGCTGCTCGGATTTTTTATTCTTCAGGAAGTTCCCGGTCTATGGGTGTGGGCCGGCGGCGCTGTTATCTTCGGCGCCGCCGTGTATCTCGCCCGCACCAGCGCGCAGGCCGGTAGGAAGGTCTCGCTGTAGCGGCGTTTGCCGTCAGACGAAGAACGATGGCAAATGCTCAGGTTCATACCACAGAACCGGAACCACCTCGTTGAACATCACAAGCAGGAAAACGATAGCGCCCAGCGTATAGATAAGAATGACTTTCCAGCCAAATTTTCCCCAGAACTCCAGATAGAGAATGACGAAGAGAACGAGGGTGGGGAACTGGCCGATCGCCAATGTCAGAACAAATATGCCGACCAACCATAAAAGATAATACAGGCTTTTTAATATGTAGGTTTTATCGACGCCGACGACGCCCGGACCGGCCGTCCCCGCGCGCATTGCTGACAGGCTCTTGGCGTCAAAGAAGAGGGCACCTAATGCCAGAAAGCCGCCTACGATGGCAACGGTCTGCGGAAATAACCTTGGAGAGAACGACCAGGGTATCGCTTCGATAAAGCAATAGACGAAGAGAGCAACCAATAGAGCTGAAATTGGCCAGGATGCCGGCGGACAATCCTTGCCACCCTCCTCGGTAATCATCGGCGCTTCCGCGGGCGTCGTGGGTTCTTCCGCGGGTTCTTCCCGCGCTTTCTTATTCTGTTTCCTGACAGCGTGAATAATAGTGAGGATCACCAGGACGATAATCCCCATAACGATGGGCCTGGTAAAGGAACCCCAACCGTGGGTTTGCATGGCGAGGTTCATGGCCTCTTCCATGATTTTCCCCAGCACGAATCCAAGCACAATGGGCGGCCGTGGCCACCCTCCCAGTTTCATAAAGTAACCGATAATCCCGAAGGTCAGGAGGATCACCCAGTTGCCGAGCGTACCGTTGCCCACCCAGGCCCCCATGAAGACAACGAGCATGATGGCCGGGACGATGATGTGGCCCTGTAAATAGGTGATTTTCGATGCCTGGCTGCCCCAAAGAAGAAGGATTACGGCGCCGGCAACGTTGGCCAGCACGAGCGTCCAGACCAAAGTGAAGGTGATATTGAGCTTGTCGGTGAGCATCTGAGGACCGGGTTCGAGGCCCTGAATAAAGAACGCGCTGAGCAGAATGGCCATCGACGCGCTGCCGGGTATGGCAAACGCAATTGTCGGCAGCAATGCGCCACCTTTCATGGCATTGTTGGCCGCTTCCGGGGCGATCACGCCCCTTACATCGCCCGTGCCGAAGGTTTCGGGATTCTTTTCGCTCTGGACGGCATGGCCATAGGCGACCCAATCGACGATGGATCCCCCGAGCCCGGGAAGCATACCCACATAAACACCGATGAGCGTACAGCGAAGCCCCAGCCACCAGTGTTTGGCGGCATCCTTCATACCGTTAATGATGCCGCCGGTTTCAACCTCGTCGCGCTGAACCTTTGAAATGGAGGTATTCCGCACCGCCAGCTCCAGCACCTCCGGAATGGCGAAAAGGCCGAGCACATAGGGCACGATCGGCAGCCCCTCCAACAGGAAATTTTGTTCGAACCAATAGCGCCGAACGCCGCCAAATTCCGCGAACCCAACAGTTGCCAGCATCAGGCCAAAACAGGCGGCAGCGGTTCCCTTGAAGATGGACTTCCCACTGAGCGAGGCGACCATGGTGAGACCGAGCACGGCGAGGGCAAAAAGTTCTGGTTCGGAAAACGAGAGAATGACGGGACGAATAACCGGGATCGAGACGGCCAGAAAGATGGCGCCTATGACACCGCCGAACATGGATACCGTATAGGCGGCGCCCAGCGCCCGCGCTGCCTCGCCTCGTTGGGCCATGGGATAGCCGTCCAGAATGGTCGCCTGTGAAGCGGCGGTGCCGGGTATGCCGAGGAGGACCGAGGATAGGGTGTCTGCGGTGGTGGTTACCGCATACATGCCCAGGATAAAAGCAAAGGCGATGTTGGGTTCCATACCGAAGGTGAAGGGCAGGATGATGGCCATTCCGACCAGCCCGCCGAGGCCCGGGACGGCGCCGAAAAACATACCGATCGCGACACCGAGCATCATGTAACCCGGCGCCGGCCAAATAAGAACGAGTCTAAGCCCGTCCAGTACCGCTTCCATAAAAGTCATGGAGGCCTACCCTTATAATCGAGAATTTGGGGGTGTCCTTGGGACACCCCCATTTCAGGTTAGTTCAAAAATTACGCGGTTAGCTCTTTGCAGCGTTGGCGTAATTGAGCAGGAACGTCTCGAGATCCTTGGGCACGTTCACGATGCCCTTGATGTATGTCTGGGCCTCGGCGCCGCTCTTGCCGATGAAGATACTGCCGTTGACTTTCGCATACTCTGCGAGGAAGGCAGCGTCTTTCATTGTTTTATCCCAAGCCTGCCGCATGATGGAGATGGCCTTGGGGTTGGTTCCTTTTCTGAACACCAGGATCCGCAGCATTTCGCGGGATCCTGCGATTGTCCTGATTGCATTCCAGATCATCTTGTCGGGCCGCTTGCCTTTGCCGTACTTGGCTTCATAGATTGCCTGGAAGCTCGGAATGCTTTTCGGGACCGACGGTGAATGCAGGATGGTGTTGTTGGGACCAGGCGTACCAACGTGCCAGATGGGAACGGAAATTCCCGGTTTGATTAGCTGTGCGACGACCCGGCCATAATAACCGGCCAAAGAATCCGCCGTCATATCCAACTCGTCCTTCAGGATCGCGGCGCGGATCTTGCCACCCGATTTATAACCGGTGACATGCTTGAGCGGAATTCCAAGCGCCTCGAAGAATAGGCGTGTCCGCAAATCCTTGCTGCTGGTCGGTCCGTGACCACCGGTGCGAAGGGCATGCTTGGTATGGAGAATGTCCTTCCAGTTCTTGATGGTCTTGCCTGGAATGGCATCCTTTCGAATATGAGAAATGGTCTGTTGACCCACGGCACCAACATAGTGAAAAGCGGAAAGATCCACCCGTAACTCCGGTGTCTTCATGACCTGCGCCATGATTGGGATGGTGAACACGCCCATCATGCTGCCGTTTTTCTTGCCGACTTCACCCAGGAAGTTCGCGCCGACCACACCGCCGGCCCCGGACACGTGCCGGAAAACCAGACGGGGTTCGCCGGGAATGTATTTTTTCATGTGGCGCATGACCATACGGCCCTGAATGTCGGTGTTCCCACCGGCGCCATAATTGATGATGATATTTACCCGCTTGCCCTTGAAGAATTGGGCGTTGGCGGAGCTGGCGATACCCGCGAAGGCAAGCGCGCCTGCAAAAATTGCGAAAGTCGAGGCTTTAACGAGTTTCATGCCGCGATTCCTCCCTAGGAATTCGTTGAACACATCCACTCCGCAACACCAAAAATTTTGGGGCTACGGACCTGGGAGAACGGTCTTAGTCATTATTGCGAAGCTCTCCCTAAGCGAGGAGGCTACGCCAAGCGTTTCACCTATGCAAGCCTCCGGCCTGTCCGCATCCCGGCCCGTTCGACGTGTTATTCGAAGATCACGCCCGGTGGTTGTGGCGTGCCGCCCATGGCTTGACGCATGAGGGGCGAGGGCGGGTCGGCAAAGCCCCACCGGTCGGGGCCTCCCACCCGCTTTTCCCAATCTTCCGGCATGCCTGTCTTGTAGCTGTCGTCGACCTGCTCCACTTCCGCGGTGTATTCGACAACAAGACCGTTGGGCTCGAGGAAATAGGTGAAGACGTTGTTTCCCGGACCATGGCGACCGACCCCCCAGCCGACATCGAAGCCCTTTTGCCGCATCCTGCCTGCGCTCCACATGAGCGCGTCATGGCTTGGCACTTCGAACGCTGTGTGATTGAGGGAGGGGCCGTTGGCATGGGCAAAGGCGATACTGTGATGATCACTGCTGCAGCGGATGAAATTCATCCTTGCCGTGCAATCGCTGATTTTGAATCCCAGCGCGTCCCGATAATATTCGGTCTGTTGCTGCGCCTTATCGGAATTCAGCACCACATGGCTGAGCTTAAAAGGGCGGTCTTTTTCCATGGTTGCGTCGGCATGCTGGTCAACGTCGGCGCTGATCGCATACGAAAGCCCGTCCGGATCATCGAAGGAAAACCCGTAGCCGCCGCCGGGTGTCGACAGGGCGGCGGGGGCGGATGCGATAGGCGCGCCCAATCCCGCCAGCTTGTCATGAAGCCCATCGACGGTGGCCTTGTCCGGCGCGGCGAAATTGACCGTGCGGACACCGGTGTCACCGCCCTCATGCAGCACGACAATATGATGCTCGGCGCCGGTGGCCCGGAAATAATGGATGCCATTTTCCTCGGCGACAGGGGCAAGGCCCCAGCAAATTTCATAAAACCGCGCTGTCGTCGCGACGTCGGGAACGTTGTATTCGATGCTGCGTAGTCCAGTAACGTGTGGGTCGGCCATGCCATCCTCCGGATAAATTGTCTGTTGCCATGCTATTCCGGCCGGCGCTCCGTGCCAATAACAAGCACGGACAATGGCGATAAATTCTGGCTATAGGCTGGCGTGCCGTTTTCTTTTGTCTTATTGACTGTTTAAATAAGTCTGCTGCCTGTTCGGGCAAATTGCCGAATCAAAAATGACCAGATCAAAGATGAAAGGGACCAGGGATGAAACTTTGCCGTTTTGACGAGGATCGGCTCGGTGTTGTGATCGGCGATACGATCCACGATATCACCGATATTCAAACCGAAATTCGCGCTGCCGCGCGCTATGACATGCTGGGCGATGCGGTTATCGCGGCGCTGCCGGAATGGCGCGAGAGGATGGAGCAGGCGGCGGCGTCGGCGCCGACCAAAAAAGTGTCGGACGTGAAACTCCTGCCGCCCATCGCGCGGTCGTCGAAGACCATGGCGGCACCGGTCAATTACGAAGCCCATGTGGCCGAGATGAAAGCGCAGCCCCATGTGACTGGCGAAGATAAAGGGCCCTCGCGGCCCTCGGGAATCCAGAACCAGGGGATTTTCCTGAAAGCCAATTCGGCGGTGGTTGGTGCGTCCGAGGGCGTCGCCATTCGCTTTCCCGATCGCCGAAACGATCATGAGGTCGAGTTTGTCATCGTCATCGGCAAGAAGGGCAGCCATATCAAAAAGGAAGACGGGTTGGATTATATCGCCGGCTATACGCTGGGGCTCGACATGACGGTGCGTGGCGTTGAAGACCGCAGCTTCCGCAAATCCTGCGACGGCTATGCGCCCATGGGTCCCTATTTCGTGACGGCGGATGAATTTCCCGATCCCAATAACGTCGACTTTCAGGTTTACCTCAACGGCAATCTGCAGCAGGACGCGCACACCAAGGATCTGATTTTCGATATCCAGCGTTTGATCGAATTCGCGTCCGAGTTTTATACGATCTATCCGGGTGATGTCCTGTTTACCGGCTCGCCGCCCGGCGTCAGCGAAGTGCATCCCGGCGATGTCATGCGTTGCAACTGCGACCTGATCGGCGAGATGGAAGTGACAGTCCGCGCGGCTGAATAGACTCTATTCACTCCGGGCCAGCCCGCTCCCCCACCCGGCCACCCACAGGATACTGGCCCAGAAACGATTGGGGGGTGGCCGGGTGGGGGAGCGGGCTGGAGCCGTTTGTTACCCAGAGGTGATTTTATGAAAGCGGCCATCTATCACGAGTTCGGCGATCCGGATGTCCTCAAGTACGAGGACGTGCCGGATCCCCAGCCGGGCCCCGGCGAGATCGTCGTCGCGGTTCATTCAGTAACCGTCAATCGGGTTCTCGATTGTGCCGTCCGGGCAGGCGAACAACCGCAACGGGGCGTCAAGCCGCCCCAGGTGGGTGGTGTCGACCCGGCCGGGATCGTCAGCGCGGTTGGCGAGGGCGTCCATGGACTGGCGGTGGGCACCCGTGTCGCCGTACTGTCGCGTGTCCCGTGTCTGAAATGCGATCACTGCGCCGCGGGTGATTTTGAAGGCTGCACGAAGAGCTGCATGCTTGGCATCGGCTGCTGGGGCGGTGATGCGGACTACGTGAAAGTTCCCGCTTCCATCGTCGTTCCCATTCCCGACAATCTCGATTTTGCCGAGGCGGCCGCGGTCTTGCGCCATGGTCCCATGGCCTATCATCTGATGTTCGGTGTCGGGAAATTGCAGCCCGGCCAGTCGGTTCTGATCATGGGGGCCGCCGGCGGATTGGGCTCAACCGGCATTCAGATTGCCAAACAGGCGGGGGCGACGGTCATCGCGACGGCGGGCTCCGACGAACGGGTTGCCATCGGGCAGGAGCTGGGCGCCGATCTCGTGGTCAATTACAACAAGGAGGATCTGACGCAGGTCGTCCGGGACTACACCAACGGAGAAGGCGTTCATCTGGTCTATGAGAATATTTCCAGCCCCGATACCTGGCCAAAGGCCTTTGCCTGTTTGCGTAAATTCGGGCGTCTGGTGACGGCGGGTGCCCATGGCGGTGGCAAGGTCGAACTGGATTGCGCCATGCTCTATCACCAGCAAATCAGGATCATCGGTAGCACGGCAAGCACTGACGACGATGTCCGCAGGACCGTCGAGGCGGCGGCCGCCGGAAAGCTCAAGGCCAAAGTCGAAAAAGTGTTTCCCCTCAGCCAGGCGCCCGAGGCCCACCGGCTGATGGAGGCAACCGTCCCCACCGGCAAGATAGTCCTCGATCCGACGCTGGGGTAACGACCTACTTCTTCCCGTAAGCCATTTTTTTCGCCCGTTCCTCGAACGCGGCGGGATCGGCGTCGAGACCGTGGCCGAGGGTAAGGCGGTTCATCATGTTGAAGCGGGCGCAGATCCAGATGGCATCGGCCAGCGCCGCTTCGTCCCAACCCGCATCGAATACCGCATCGGCGTCGGCCTGGACCATTTTATAAGGATCCTGGGTCAGCTTCTTCACGTAACGCAGCACCGGCTTGAGATTGTCGTCCACCGGCGCCATATCGATATCGTCCATCAAGGCATCGAAGATTTCCGGCTTGACGCCATGCTGGGTGGCGATGGCGGCATGTCCGCCGAAACAATAGTCGCAGGCATTCAACGCAGAGGTATAGGCCGCGATCATTTCCTTGTCGCCGATGGAAAAGGCCGACTCGCCCCGCATGGTGGCTTCGGAAAAGGCGGAAAACCCGTCGCGCAGTTCCGGTCTGATTTTTAATAGATCGCCGACATTTGCTTTGTCGGGCAGGGAGGGGAAGAACGGCATGGCGGATCCTCTGATTTTGGTGATGATCAAGAGTAGCGCGAATAGGGGGTATCGTCAGCTTGTCTAAACGCCCGTCTAAACGCCCGTCTAAAAGATTGGCCGTCCCCGGGAGGTAGGGTATTTATAGGCCCATGAAACGGATTTTCACGACTGTCGTCGCGTTCCTGATGCTTTCGGTGTCCGTTCCGGCATGGGCGGGCGATATCATCGACAGCAAGGCGGCTCTTGCCAGGATTAAAACCGGCGAGATGACGCTGATGGACATTCGGTCGCCCCAGGAATGGCGGCAGACCGGCCTGCCAAAAGGCGCCATGGCGATCACTATGCACGGGCCCGGCGGCATGGCGGGATTCGTCGCCAACGCAACCAAAGCCGTTAAGGGCAGGAAGAACCAGCCCATCGCGTTGATCTGCGCCCGCGGCTGGCGCTCCTGGCGCGCGGCCAACGCGCTGCGCTCGGCAGGATTCACTGAAGTCATCAATGTGCGCGAGGGAATGCTGGGCAATCCACTCGATGGGCCGGGCTGGCTCGATCGAAAGCTGCCCACCGAGCCCTGCAAGAGTTGTTAGAGGAAACATTTATGGGAAAGCTCGACGGAAAGATCGCCATCATTACCGGTGCGGCACGGGGTCTTGGCGCGGCCTATGCCAAGGCCTTCGCCGCTGAAGGCGCTCAGGTTTGTGTCAGCGATGTGCTGGATCCGTCGGCGACGGTAACCGCCATCGAAAGCGACGGGGGAAAAGCGATCGGCGTCACAGCCGATGTCACCGATATATCGGCCTGTGAAAATCTCGTCACGCAAACCGCCGAGGCGTTTGGCGGTGTCGATATCCTGGTCAATAACGCGGCGCTTTTCGTAGACATCCCCCGCCGGACGTTCCTGGATATCGACAGCGACGAGTGGGACAAGGTAATGGCCGTCAATGTGCGCGGCAGTTTCAACTGTGCCAAGGCGGTGGTGCCGGTCATGCGGGATCGTGGCGCCGGATCCATCATCAACATCTCATCGAGCACGGCCATGAAGGGCATACCCTTTACCTTGCACTATGTGACGTCAAAGGGCGCCATCATTGCCATGACACGGGCGCTGGCCCGTGAGGAGGGGGCTCATAATATCCGCGTCAATGCGCTGGCTCCCGGACTCACCCTGAGCGAAGCGGTTGTGGAGCAGGACGAGGTCTTTGCGCCTTATAACGAGATGTCCATCAAGGGCCGGGCCTTCAAGCGCGAACAGGCGCCGGACGATCTGATCGGGGCAGCGGTATTCCTGGCGTCCGATGACAGCAGCTTCGTTACCGGTCAGACCATGGTGATCGACGGCGGCGACGTGGCTTATTAGGATTATAGTATAGCCGGGCCATCCCGCTCCCCCTCCCGGCCACCCAACAGGAGTATCCTCGGGGGGGCCGG
>JABJKO010000125.1 GCA_018660305.1 Rhodospirillaceae bacterium | reverse complement strand
TTATGCGTTCAGATTGATTCAATCTGAACGCATGTTGATCTAGGGAAGGTAGCTATCATGCGGGCATTGATCGCGGGCGGTTGCGGCTTCGTCGGCCTGAACATCGCCGAGGCTTTATTGCGGCGCGGTGATGGCGCCGTGCTGTTTGACGCCAATCCTCTGAATTCCGAAGCGGCCAGAGCTTTCGACGCGCTGCCGGGCGACTACGTTGTTTGTCAGGGCGATGTGCGTGACCCAGGCTCGGTCGCGGCGGCCTTCGCCGAGGGGAACATTGACGCGGTCTTTTACGGTGCCGCCATGACCTCCGGCCCGGAACGGGAGCGGGATGCGCCCGATCAGGTCCTCGCCGTAAATCTCTCCGGTCTGATCAACGCCTTGAAGGCCGCGGCGGCGGCGGGCGGTGTGCGGCGGGTCATCAATATCAGTTCCGGCTCGGCCTATGGACGCCACCGCATGGAGGGCGCGGGCGCGGTGGTGGAGGACGAAACACCGTCGGAGCCGGAAAGCCTTTATGGCATCACTAAGCATGCATCGGAGGCGGTCGGCCGCCGGTTGGGCGATCTGCTATCCATTGATGTTCGTTCGGTGCGCCTGGCGGCGGTATACGGCCCGTGGGAAATCGACAGCGGGGCCAGGGATACCTTGAGCCCGATGATGCAGGCGGCCCTGGCCGCGATGGAGGGCGAGGCGGCGGTGCTGCCGCGTCGGGACAGCCAGGATTGGGTCTATTCCCGCGATGTCGCCACGGCCCTGTTGGCCCTGATGGACGCGGGTGATCCGGGCCATGATCTTTACCACATATCGTCCGGGACACCGTGCGGGGTGATCGACTGGTGTGCCGTCCTGGCGCGCCATGATCCCAAATTCAACTATGGTCTGGCGGAAGGCGGCGCGCCGGCAACCATTAATCTACACAGCGATAGCGACCGCCGACCCTTGTCCGGTGGCCGTTTGACGGCCGACATCGGCCATACCCTGCCCAACGACCCGGAAGCCGCCTTTAAGGATTTTCTGGATTGGATGGCCCAATATGGGGCATTCTGGAAAAAATAAAACAAATGAGGAAACGAGAACCATGAAATTCGGTATTTTTTACGAGCACCAACTACCCCGGCCATGGGAAGCGGACGGTGAATATAACCTGCTGCAAAATTCCCTGACCCAAATCGAAATGGCCGACCGCCTGGGCTATGACTATGCCTGGATGGTGGAACATCATTTCCTGGAAGAATATTCCCATGCCTCCTCGCCCGAGACGTTCCTGGGCGCGGCCAGCCAGCGGACCAAGAATATCCGCCTTGGCTTCGGCATCATTCAGGCCACCACCAATCAGCCCCACCGGGTGGCCGAAAAAGTTTCGACCCTGGATCTGCTGTCAGGCGGCCGGGTGGAATTCGGTTTGGGCGAGGGCGCGGGCCCGGCCGAGCTGCATCCGTTCGGCACGCAAGTGCGTAGCAAACGGGATCGGTGGGAAGAGGCCGTGCAGGCCATTATCCCCATGTTCACCAAGGAAGATTGGGAATTCCACGGCGAATTTCACGACTTCCCCGCCCGCAGCGTGCTGCCGAAGCCGTTTCAGAAACCGCATCCGCCATTGTGGGTGGCCTGCTCCAACATCCAGACCATTACCCTGGCCGGGCAATGGGGCATGGGCGCCCTGGGCTTTACATTCGTGTCGCCGGATGCGGCCAAGGCCTGGGTCAACCAGTACTACAACAACCTGTTGCACCATTCCAATTTGCTGACCGACTATCCGGTCAATCCCAATGTGGCCATGGTGTCGGGCTTTATGTGTGCCGATACGGATGAAGAGGCCATTGAAAAGGCCGCCGGCTGGACCTTCTTCATCTTCGCCCTGTCCCACTACGGTCGCGAAGGTATCGATGCGCCGGGCAAGGGCGATCTGTGGAAGCTGTATCAGGATTGGCGTCATTCCGAGAAAGCGCAAAAGGCTCTGACCGCCGGCCTGATCGGCTCGCCCGAAACCATCCGCAACAAGCTGCGCCAGTACGAAGAGGCGCATGTGGATCAGGTGATCCTGTTGAACCAGGCCGGCAAGACCTCCCATCAGGATATCTGCGACAGCCTGAAGCTGTTCGCCGACGAGGTGATGCCGGAATTCCATGGCCGTGAAAGCGAACATCAAGCCTGGAAAGACGGTGTGATGAGCGGCGCGATCAATCTGGAGGAACTGGATACCCAGCCCTACGACGTCTTCAGTCACCAAAACGAAGACATAGTGCGCCTGTCTCCCGAACAGCTGAAGGCGCATATGGCGCAAAAGGAAGCCGAACAACGGGCCGAGGCGGCGGTGGCCGACAGCGCCGCCGAGTAGCGCACCGGAATTGAACTGCATGACCGGGCGGCAGATCATATGGCTAGACTAAGCGATCTGTCGCCCGAGACTGCGCAACACCTGCTGGACAAGGGGTGTCCGCCGTTCGAGACGGCGCCCTTCGTCACCGGCCCGCCATTGCACCAGCGGCGGGTCGCCATTGTCACCACGGCGGGTCTGCACCGCCGCGATGATGATAATTTTGATCTGCTCGATCTCAGCTATCGGGTGATCCCCGGCGATGTGCCTGCCGACGATCTGGTGATGACGCAATCATCGGTGAATTTCGACCGTACCGGTTTCCAACAGGATATCAACGTGGTCTTCCCCCTGGATCGACTGCGGGAGTTGCAGGCGCGGGGCGAAATCGGCTCCATCGCCGCGTTCCACTATGCCTTCAACGGCGCCGGGCAATTGGCCTCCGCCTACGAGGCGACGGCGCGGCAGGTTGCCCGCATGTTGAAGGAGGATGGCGTCAACGCCGCACTGCTGGTCCCGGTCTGACCCAACTGCACGCGCGCCGTCGGCGGGCTGGCCCATTACCTGGAGGACGAAGGCATCCCCACGGCGGGCATCTCCCTGGTGCGCGAGATTACCGAGCGCCTGCGCCCGCCCCGGTTCCTGTGGGTGCCGTTCGAACTTGGCCGCCCGTTTGGGGCGCCGGACGAGCCGGAATTTCAAACAGAAGTGCTGCGCGCAACCCTGGCCCTGCTGGAGCGCGAAGAAGCTCCGCCCATCCTCGATGATTTCCCCGTTGAGGCCCCCGGCGGCGATCCAGCGGAAATGACTGGCTGGACCTGCCCCGTTTCGTTCCCCCCAGCAGAGTCAACGGACGAGCCGCCCCTGCTCGCCAATATACTAGCCGAAATCACCAGCCTCACCCCCTGGCATGCCCTGGCCCATGAAACCCGCGGCCGCACCAGCGTCGGTTCCGCTCGCATGGCCATCGAAGACTCCGCCCGCTTCCTGCACGCCTTACTGGAGGGCCATGGCACCGCCGAAAACCCCGTGGCATCCCTCAGCCCCGGCCAGATTTTTCTCGGCGCCTCGGAAGACATGCGCACCTTCTATATGGAAGCCGCCACAGCGAAACCCGGCCCCGCCACCAGCCATGAGGTCGCCGATTGGTTCTGGAGCGATACAGCCGCCGGCGAACTCCTCCTCGCCCTACGCCCCGTGTGTCTCGAGAGCCCGGAAAAGAGCATCCGGCGGGCCGCGGCAAGACAACTCGTTCCCAGGGCCCAGATACACCGATTGGTGAGATCTTAATTTGTAGTTGGCCTAATTAGTAAACTGTCACCGTAATATCCAAATCAATTCTCAACTCCAGGTTGATAATTATCCCAATGGCCAAGAGATAGGATAAATAAGTCGAGTTCTGGTACACCGCTATCTTGAGAGGCTGATCGGAATGTCGCACTATTTCGGTCATAAAACTTTGTGAGTATTTCCGGAATCGTCATTATTTCGGAAGCCAATACGAGGTTTTCATTTACTTCGAGAAGCGGAGCGCCATCGGAACATTTCTCGTCAATAAGGTTTCCTTTTAGGAGAAAGGACCATTTGCGGTTTAGAAAATAATCAAAATAGGGACCATTTAGGACAGACTTTCCCTTTTCTGGGGCGCTGGTCCGATGGTTGCTTGAAACACAAAATTTCCCCAATTTCGCTTCTTTGTACTCTGAATTATTCGTTGTAAAGCGATAGTACGTATCGGGCTCTATGGGTTCCAAACGTAAAACGGCATACAACTCATCCATACATTTATTGATCCATTGTTCCTCAGAATAAAAATCTTTGGGTTTCGAACTTTGTGGCCCTTTGATTTCACAATCTTGGAACAGCCAAGTGTCATTAATGCCAGTACAATTGGTGCTGCAGCTAGCCGCATACGCAGGGTCGCAATCGGGTAGGTGTTCGATTGCTTGCTTAATAGGTATCGGAATTTCAAATGCGCGCGACATTTTTTTCCCCAAAATAAATTCGCTTCCAACATGAGATGATCGTTCGCGAATGCATGGAGTCGGGGCTTTCTTCTTTAGAATTCGATTACGATGACAGTCTACTTTTTGCAATTATTACAAATATATACATGATAATTTACTAGTTTTAAGATATTTTTGTTCATTGGAAATTTGTCAAAGTAAGACGGAGCTCACCCCCGAAACGCCGGTATGATGGTCTTGGCGATCATCTCCAAATTCGTGTCGGTATATTCGTCCGGGCAGGCGGTGGAGACGAAGAACATGGTGGCGCCGGCGTCGACGTATTCCTGCAAGCGGGTCTGGCAACGGTCCAGGTCCGCGATCAACGATCTTGCGAAACTGATTTTCAGACCTCGCTCGAAAAATGCTCGCGAAGCAGTTCAATCACTTTCGGGGCCGCTTCCAGTTTTGTCATATGCCCGATGCCTTCGAGGGAGGTCATCCGCGAATGGGTAATCGCGGCATGGATTTCCGCCGATATCGCGGGTCGATTGATCGCGTCCTCGGTGCCGATAATCAGATGCGTCGGCGCCGTGATCCGATCGGCCAGTGTCAGGGTATCCGCCGTATCGCTGGCCCGTGCCGCCTGCAAATAGGCCCGTTTGTCGATGGCCTTCAAAAGTTCCTTGAGCAACGTCACTGTCAGTTCAGATGGGTCTTTTCCAAGCAATTGCCGCCAGCGCTGCTCGGCCATCTCGAAGCCGCCGTTTGCGATCAGATCTTCCCGCAGCTTCATCTGCGCCGCTCGTTCTTCCGCCGGTCGCCAGAACTGCCCGCGGGAGGCGCCGAGCAGCGTCAGGGTTTGAACCCGTTCCGGGTGCAAGGCCGCCAATGTCGTGCCGATCATGGAGCCGAAGGAACTTCCGACCACATGGCAGGTCTCCACACCAAGACTGTCCAGCAGCGCGACGGCGGCATTGGCGTATTGGGAATGGTCGGGCGCATCGGCCGCAAAATTATCGGAAAGATAATAACCCGGCGCATTCCACGCGATCAGCCGGTGACTGTCCGACAGCCCGTCAAGGATGAAGCGCCAGCCGCCGGCGTGGGAGCCAATGCCGTGCATCAGCAGCACCGTCTCCTTATGTGCTTCACCGGCCTCGCGGTAGGTCAGGCGGTCGCCATCCAGGCCGCAAGCTTGGCCATCCACCTTGGCAAAACGAAGTTCCGGCAGTGTCGGTACCATATTAGACTCCATGTTCAACCTTCGAATACCAGTGCGATGCCGGATGCCTGTTCGGCGGGCACGACGATCCGTCCCGGCTCCACGATGATCTGAAACCCTTGCCCGGTCAGCCGCTCGCGTAACGCCGCAAGATCGGATGTCTTGAAGGTAACCCCGCAAATGGACGGGATGCCAGATAAAAGCGTGCCGGGCAACACATGGCCGGCATGTTGGTAGTCGAAGATCGTCAGCCTGGAAAGGCTCGGCAGGCTAAACACCGCCTGATATTCGCTCAACTCCGGCTCCCGTCCCAAAATCTTGCCGTATCGGGCCGCATAGCCGGCAACATCGTCGACCACCAGGAAAACACCGGACAGCGCGGTGCAGTCGTTCGCGTGGGTGATGTAGCGCGGCTGATAGATATATTCCGGCGTCAGGTGACGGGCGGCCTGGATATAGCCTTCGGGCGTTTCGCCGATGGCAAACTGGGCTCTCTCGAATTTCGCTGTCTTGGTACCGTCAGGCGTATCGATATCCCGCTGCAGGGGAATGACGCCGGAACTTTCCAGGCCGTTCCCGCGTACGATTTCATCTGCGGTTTCCATGTCCTCGGCATTGAAACAAATGATGTGCCCGCCCTGATGACGGCGCAGGTATCCCGCCATGCGCGGCTCGGGGTTTTCGGGATCCACGTTGGCGATAATTTCCAAATAATTTTGCCCGAACATGATGCAGCGATTGCCATAGGCATAAGGTTTAACGGCCTCACCTGGCTTCTGTGCGCCCGAGTGTTTTGAGAATGGCGTCAACTGGAAGCCCATCGCCTCGTACGCGGCGACGCAGGCGGCCATGTCGTGAACAACAATTCCAACATG
>JABJKO010000153.1 GCA_018660305.1 Rhodospirillaceae bacterium | reverse complement strand
TTGACGAACAGCACCTTGCGGCCGGTTTCCGGATGTTCCACCACCATGGGATGTTCCGCGACCAGATGGGTCTCCTTATTGTCCTTGGTCTGTTTCGCTATGAAGGCCGCCTCGGCGTTATGGGTGGCCGTCTTGCCCTCGAGATAGGCCTTCATGCCCGGGCTCAGCTCCTCATAGGCCTTGGCGGCGGACAGGAACATGGTGTTGCCGCCGCCATCGGGCGGGATGATTTCCTGATAGAGCACGCTGTACATGGGCGGGATCTCGGCGCAGCTCTGATCCGAGTGCCATCTCTCCCCGGCGATAATAGTGGAATTCCTGTCGAAATGCTGTTTGCGCAGCGCGGGATAGCCGGGCACCGCCTTCGACATTGTACTCTTGCCGCCAGCGTGAACATGGGGCTCACCGAAATACCGGATGAACCGGTCATGGGATTCGGGATCGAGTTCCTGATCGCGGAAGAACACGACGCCGTGTGAGTTGATAGCGTTGCGGATTTCCTCCACTTCCCGGTTGGACAGCGGCTTGCTCAGATCCACATTGCCGATTTCCGCCCCGACATGCGGACTCGATTGCATTACCGTGATGCTGTCGTACGTCATTTAGCTAATTCCTCCTGACAACGATCGAATGAGCTGGATCGCAAGGCCGCCTCACCAAGACAGCCTCAAGCCAATTATTTCGGTTCCAGTGGCGCGCATCCCTCCATATTCTCGACCCCGATTCCGCGGCGCTTTTGACCAGGATGCGACGCATCGTATCGGTCCACCACCGCGATTGGCATCCGGCAAATTACTTATGTCCATAGCCTAACTAGATTCTTGCTGTAGTCCCTAGTGCCAAAAGCGCGCCGGGACAGTATGTCGCGACACGAGCCAGACCCCCCCAATCCCGAACCGCGGCTTGTTTTGTAGGATGTCCGAGTTGGGTCATTACCGGAAGTGACAATTCCGCGTATGGGTGTCTGTTTCTCATTCAGCTTCGGACCTAAATCCGCTGAAAGCCCGTCGGGTGTGACAGCGCGTCAGACCTTCCCCAGCGCCTGCAGCACCGACTCGGGTGTCATGGGCTGGGCGTTGACCCGCGCGTCGAACGGCAGCAGGGCGTCGTTGACCGCGTTCATGACCACGGCGGGGGCGGCGCCGGTGCCGGATTCGCCGACGCCCTTGGCGCCCAGTTCGGACACCGACGTGGGTGTCTGGATGTGGGCCACCTCGATATCGGGCATCTCGCCGGCCATGGGGGTCAGGTAATCGGCCATGGTGCCGTTCTGCAGCTGACCGGCTTCGTCATAGACACAATGTTCGTACAACGCGCCGCCGAGCCCCTGAACGGTACCGCCGCGCACCTGTTCGTCGGCGAGTTGCGGATTG
Source organism: Rhodospirillaceae bacterium (assembly GCA_018660305.1). Next base: position 5,549 of record JABJKO010000153.1, on the reverse strand, counting down.
ATGACCCGGCCGCAATCCTCCACCACCCAGTGTTTCAGCAGCTTGATGAAGCCGGTGTCGGTGTCGACTTCCAAATAGGCGCCCTGGATGCCGTTGGTGAAAATGTACAGCGCATCGGTGAGGCGGAAACGGCGGGTGGCTGACAGGATAGGCTGGATTTCATTGGGCAGTTCGCCGACCTGGAAATGGCCGATGCGGCCGATCTCCGCCAGTGAAATACGCACCGTCTCGCTGCCCGCATCCACCACGTTGCCGTCGACGATATCCAGCGCGGCGGCATCCGCCTGAAGCAGCGTCGCCGCGATGACCAGGATCTCCGCCCGCAGGGCCCGTGCCGCCTGATAGGTGGCTTCGCCGCCGATGGCGGTGGCCCGTGACGCGTAGGTGCCGCCGCCATAGGGCGTGGCATCGGTGTCGCCTTCGATCACCCGGATACTCTCGATGGGAATACCGAGCGCGGCCGCCGCGATCTGGCCCATGACCGTATCCACCCCCTGGCCCTGATCGGTGACACCCACCGAACAGATCACTCCGCCCGAGGGTTCGAGCTTTATGGTACAGGCATCCTGGGAGGCGATGAACGCGCCGCCGGCCCCGTAATAACCATGGGGTCCCGGCGCGGTGCCCTTGATAAAGGCCGCGATGCCGATACCGCGCTGGATACCCTGTTTGCGCAGCGCCGCCTGTTCTTCGCGCAGACCGTGGTAATCCATCTGCTCGTTGAGCTGTTCGAGACAGGCCTGATGGGACATGTCCTGCATCATGATTCCCGACGCCGAATTGCGCGGGTATGAGTCGTCTTCCATGATATTGCGGCGGCGGATCTCCATGGGGTCCAGCCCGGTGGCGTGGGCCGCCAGATCCACCAGGGATTCGCCCACCGAATTGCCGATGGGGTGGCCCACGGCGCGGTACTGAGAGGTCGGTACTTTATTGAGATAGACCACCTTGGCCCGGGCCCGATAATGCTCATGGGAATAAGGGCCGCCGGTGATGTTGAGGATCTGGTTGGCCTCGAACACGCTGGTGCGGGGATATTGCGAATAGGCGCCGACCCCGGCCAGGATATCGATGTCCAGCGCCTGGATACGGCCGTCCTTGCTGACCGCCATGCGGCCCTTCACCTGATTTTCCCGTGCGTGAATATCGGTGACGAAGGATTCCAGACGGTCGGCGATGAATTTCACCGGCCGGCCCAGCACCATGGAGGCGGCGGTGGTCGCAATCTCGTCGCCGAAACTATGGATTTTCAGCCCGAACGAGCCGCCCACATCGGGGGCTATGATGCGCACATTGTGCTCGGGAATATCGAGAGTCCGGGCATAGAGCGCCTGGATCATATGCGGCACCTGGCTGCTGGTATGGACCGTCAGCCTTTCCGTGCCGGGATCATAATCGGCAATGAGCGCCCTTGGTTCCAGACTGACCGCCGTGTGGCGCCCGAAGTCGAAAATATCCTCGACGATGAAATCGGCGGCCTCGAACGCCGCATCCACGTCACCGTTATCGATGGTTTTCTCGAAGGCCAGATTGTCACCGAGATCGGGATGGATGACCGGCGTCGCGGGATCCAGCGCCGTCAGTTTTTCGGTGGCCGCGGGCAGTTCCTCGTACTCCACCACCACAAGCTCGGCGGCGTCTTCGGCCTGCGCGCGGGTGGCGGCGACAACCATGACCACCGGTTCGCCCTGCCAGCAAGCCCGGTCCACCGCCATGGGATATTGCGGTGCCGACTTCATGCCCTCGAAACAGGACAGGATGCCGACCCAGGGCTCCGGACATAGCTCCGCCAGTTCAGCGCCGGTCATGGTCTTGACGACCCCCGGCTGGCTGGCGGCGGCCGACACATCAATGTTGGTGATCCTGGCGTGGGCATAGGGGCTTCTGACGAAGGCCGAATGCAGCATGCGCGGCAGGGTGATGTCGTCGGTATAGGTGCCGCGTCCGGCCACGGCCCGCTTGGCGCCGCTGCGCGACAGGGTCCGCCCCACATAGGAGTTGGGGCGATCGAACGGGGAGGTTGTTGGTTTGGTATTCATTCCCGATCTATCCCTTTCCCTGGCCCTTAAGCCGGTTTTTCAAGGTGGTCTCCACCGCGTCGACGATGGCGTGATAGCCGGTGCATCGGCAGTAATTACCTGAAAGATAAGACCTTATTTCATCCCGGCTTGCGGGTTTCGGATCGCGTAATAGCTCGGCCGAGGTCATCAGCATGCCCGGCGTGCAATAGCCGCACTGCAGCGCGTTGCGGGTCACGAAATTCTCCTGCAGATCGGCAATTTCGCCGGTCTCTGTGAGCCCTTCGATGGTTACGACCTCGGCGCCGTCGGCCTGTACGGCAAGCATCAGGCATCCCCGGACGACCGCGCCATCGACCCGTACCGAACACGCGCCGCAGATGCCATGTTCGCACCCCAGGTGCGACCCGGTCAGGCCAAGCTCGGTGCGCAGGAAATCCACCAGATGGGTGCGGACGGGAACCGTACGGGTGAGGCGCTCGCCATTGACGGTGAGCGAAATTTCGAGGGTTTCTTCGTCGCTCATGCCGCCCTCGCTCGTTCAACGGCCGTGGTCAGGGCGCGCTTTGTCAGCACCCTCTGCAGATGCAGCTTCATGGCGCCGCTGCCCTGCAGATTGGTCATGGGGTCGAGGTCACTGGCCAGCGCCGCCGCCGCCGCGTCAGCGACCGCGTCGGACCAGACCTTGCCGTTGATGGCGGCGATGGCGTCGGTGGCCAGGGTCGGCTTGTCCTCGCTCCCGAAATAAACCAGCCGCGCCTCATGGATGGCATCGCCGTCGATGCGGGCGTGGCAGGCGAGCCCTGCCATGGCGAAATCGCCGTGTCGCTGGGCCAGTTCGAGAAAGACAGACACTGTCTCTGGTGACTCGGCCGGGATCAGGGTCTCGACCAGGATTTCGTTCTGCTGCCGGGCGGTTTCATAGAGCCCCAGGAAATAATCATCGGCGGCGATATCCCGTCGTCCGGTGCTGCTCTGCACCACGAAAGTGGCGCCCAGCGCCAGAGCACAGGCCGGCATCTCCGCCGCCGGGTCGGCCATCGCCACGCTGCCCCCGAAGGTGCCCCGGTTGCGCACCGCCACATGGGCCACATGGGGCATGGCCTCGGCGATCAGCGGCAAATGCTTGGCGATGATCGGCGAGTTGGCGACCTCCACATGGCGGGTGAGGGACCCGATCCTCACCATTCCGTCCGCCTCGGAGATGCCCTTGAGGACATCTATTCGATTGATATCTATGAGAATATCCGGCTGAGATAGCCGCATGTTGAGGGTCGGCATCAGGCTCTGGCCACCAGCCAGAACGCGCGCCCCATCGCCATACTGGTCGAGCAGCGCGAGGGCTTCGTCGAGGGTCTCAACCCGTTTGTATTTGAATTTTGGCGCCTTCACGGCGTCTCCTTCTTCACTGTTTTGCCCGGCGAGACCGGGCTCCATTCGCAGCGGATGCTCCCATCTTATTTTGCCGCGCGCAACCTGCACCCGGCCACAATTCACCATTGTCAGAGGCGGGTGGTCGATAGAAGATGCCGGCGGATAGAAAAGGGGCGCAAGGTGGCCAATAAAGATCTGAGAAACTGGATCGAGGAGATAGAAGCGGCGGGGGAACTGCACCATATGACCGGTGCGGAACCCAAGGAGGATATCGGCGGCATCGTCGATGTGGTCCAGCGCAAGATGGGCAATCCGGCGCTGATGTTCGATGACATTCCCGGTTTCCCCAAGGGCCATCGGGTGATGTCCAACCTGCTGACCTCGACACCCCGCATCAATCTGGCGCTGGGCCTGCCGCCCGACGCGTCTGAGATGGAGCTGATCCAGTGGTGGCGCAACTACATGACCGAGGCGCCGTCCATTCCGCCCAAGGAAGTCAATGGCGGGCCGTTGCTCGATAACATGACCGAAGGCGGTGATGTGGATGTAACCACCATTCCGACCCCGGTCTGGCACGAACATGACGGCGGCCATTTCATCGGCACCGCCTGTATGGTGGTGATGAAGGACCCGGATTCCGACTGGATCAATTACGGCACTTACCGGGTCCAGGTGCATGGCCCGGACGTGGCGACCCTGATGATGTCACCGGGCAAGCATGGCCGGCTGATCATGGAAAAATACCACAAGCGCGGTGAGCCCTGTCCGGTGGCCGCCGTCTTTGGCATGCATCCGGCCCTGTTCATGCTGGCCGGGCTCGAGATCCCCTATGGCAAGAGCGAGTACGCGGCTGCTGGTGGCATCTTCGGCGAGGCCGTCGAGATCATCAATATGCCCAAGACCGGGCTGCCGGTACCGGCCAACGCCGAGATCGCCTTCGAGGGTATGATCCATCCCGACGATGAGATTCTGGAAGGGCCACTCGGCGAATGGACGGGGTACTACGCCGGTGGCCAGCGGCCCGAACCGGCCATCCGCATCGAAACCATGACCCATCGCAACAACCCAATCCTCATGGGAGCGGTGCCGGCGGTGCCGCCCAATGACAATACGTATTATCTCGGTCACTACCGTTGCGGTGCGGTATGGAGCCAGCTTGAAGGGGCCGGCATCCCGGAGATCAAGGGCGTGTGGGCCCATGAAGCGGGCGGCAGCCGGTTCTGGCTGACCGTTTCCATCAAGCAGCTCTATGGCGGTCATGCCAAGCAGGCGGGGCTGATAGCCTCGCAATGTCTCGCCGGCGCCTATTGCAATCGGTGGACCGTCGTAGTGGACGACGATATCGATCCCACCAACATCAACGATGTGATCTGGTCCATGTGCACCCGCTGCGATCCACGCGAGGACGTGGATGTCCTCGATGGCGGCTGGAGCTCGCACTTGGATCCCATGTGCTATGACGACGAGACCGACCGGCGCAATTCCCGCGTGGTGATCGATGCCTGCCGCCCGTGGAAGCGCCGCGACACCTTCCCCGTCGTCGCCCGCAACAGCCCCGAGCTCGATGCCCGCATCCGCGAGAAATTTGGCGACGTATTGCCCAAGGAATGAGGGGGCAGCGCGCGGGTGACCCTGCCCAGTAATAGTTAATCCCCGCTTGCGCTACCTAGTCTCATCTGATTAAGTAATAGGGTTAACGAATATTTCGAATTTTAGTCAAATTTGACTAAAATTGCAGACGATTTTTATTGAAATTTAGTCAGTAATGTTTTATTTACTTCCTCACTTCCGGGGGGGAAGGGATGCCGACAAAAAAATAGGGGACTAGGTATCAATGGCTTCTCGAACTTTAAGATTTCCACTTTTCCTGGCTTCTTCAGCAATTTTCGCGGTTTATGCGACTGCAGCGATTGGGCTGCTGCAGCGGTTCTAGTTTCAACGGGTTGGACAAATCACCATATCAAGAGGCGTTAAGACCAGGCCTTCGTAAAAGCTGAAGGCCTGCTACAGACAAGGGTTGGATGACCAATAGTTAACAAAAGCCCCGTCCGGGAAAATCCGGGCGGGGCTTTTTTAACGATTGGGCTGGGGAATGTTTATTAACAGATGCGCACCAGCCCACTCCCCCTCCCGGCCACCCAACGGCAGTATCCTCGG
>JABJKO010000168.1 GCA_018660305.1 Rhodospirillaceae bacterium | reverse complement strand
TTGGTCCAGTGAGACGACAGCTTGTCCATGTTGGCCTTGATGCCGTCGATGTCCGACCATATTGCCGCCCGCTGCTGCTTGAAGGCCGGATTGCCGGTGATCATAAAGCCGCGCAGCGCGGCCAGCGACGCATTGAGCCCGTTGACCATGCCGAGACTTGCCGCCGACGTCGGAACCCGGAGATCCACGATCCGCTGGTTGATTTTCGCGACACCGCTGATTTCCCAAATGGTAACGCCAACGAGGATTGCGAGCACCATGCACACAGCGCCAAACCCGCCATTCAACCGGCCCTTTATTTTAAGAGACGGCATTTTAAGAGACGGCATAAAGGAGCCCCCGCTTTTTCCAGGCGATGATTGTGTGGCTTCTTCGATATTTTGGGTGGCGTCAGATTTGACAGTTTCAGTGGTCTTAGCGGTATTTGTGGTCATTGCCTGGTTTCCTTGCTTTTACCCCGACTGGATCGGTCTGAGTAAGACAATTGAGAAATTCCGTGTGGATCGACTGAGCGCGGCCTTATTCGCGGATCAGTTGAAAATTTATGGAGAGTGTTGATTTTAGAGTTAAAAAGACGTTAATTGTATACTTTGGGTAAAGTATATATCCGTTCGATATCGGTCCTATACGTTTGATTTCTTCGATATACTTTTGATATTTCTAGTAATACTAAAGACATTACTTGATTTTTTAAAATTTAGTAATTGTTTGATTTTATAAAATTTCGGAATTGCCTGAATTGGGCCGATAAATTTCGCGTTATAAGTTCATCGTCGTCGGATTGTCCAAAGTATAATGTTCATCGAATGACCTGCCCGCGTCACGTAAATTCTTGAGTCACTTTGTGGTTGGCAAATCAATACGTGTACTCATTGCGGATGATCACGACATTGTTCGTGACGCCTTGGGATTGGTCATGTCCGGATTCGGGCCTGAAGTTGAAATTCTGGCGGCCAGTAATTTTTCCGAAGCGGTCGAACTCGCGTCTCGGGCGAAAAACCTGGACCTGGCGGTACTTGATTTGGGCATGCCGGACATGCCGGGCATGGCCGGTATCGATGATTTCAATTCCCGTTTCCCCCGAACGCCGGTGGTGATCCTGTCGGGGTATTACCGGTATCAGGACGTTGTTGAGGCTTTCCGGCACGGCGCGGCGGGGTTTGTTCCTAAAACCTTAAACGGCGACGCGATGTTGAATGCTTTTCGTCTCGTTCTGTCCGGGGAAAAATATATTCCCGCGGACCTTCTTGAGGGGGCGACCGGTGACCGGAACGATTTTGGCAAACCGGGAGCTTCAGGGACAAATGTTCATTCCTATGAAGACCTCACCGGGCGGGAAGGAGAAGTGCTGGAGAATATTTCGCGGGGGCTCTCTAACAAGGAAATTGCCAGGGAACTCGGCATTGAGGAAGTGACTGTCAAACTGCACCTTAGAAATGTATACAGAAAATTAGGCGCCAAAAATCGCGCCCATGCCGTACAAATTGCTCATCAACGGGGTTGGCATTTTAAAGAATAGCAAGGATTAGAATTTCTTTGCCAGGCCCGGGCTTGCAACAGCTTGAATTACGACGAATTACAGAGGTGTTCTTCCGGGAGCAAACGCCTGATAATTTTCAGAAACGCCTTCCGGTCGACAGGTTTTGCTATGGCTTCATTGGCACCGTGACTGATGGCGAGTTGCAAAAGCTGTCTTGGATCGAGACGGGCTCCGCCTGAGATGGCCAAAATCGGCACGTCGGACGCCATCTTCCTGATCGAGGAAATTGTTTCGATCCCCTCCATGTCGGGCATGATCAGGTCGGTAACGACAAGGTCAAACCGACCGTGTTGGCGAAGCGATCCAATCGCTTCTTTGCCGTCCTGTGCTTCGATGACGTTATGGCCTTCGCGGTTTAGCATCAGCCGCAGGGCGTCTCGAACCAGGTTATCGTCATCGACAATTAATATCCGGGCCATTCCCGATACTCCGGATTTATGTGGCGCAACGAACTGGTCAAAGGGTGCAATGGCTTTTCTCGCGCCATAGGGGCAGGTAAATCGAAAAGACCGCCCCTTGATTTGGTGCGCTCGCCACATGAATTGCACCGTTATGGGTGGCGATGATGCCTTGTACGGCTGCGAGCCCCAACCCGTTTCCTTCATTCGTTCGCTTGGTCGTGAAGTAAGGATCAAAAATTTTTGCCGCCGTTTCCTCGTCCATACCGTGCCCGGTATCGCTCATCTTTATCTGAATGTGCGGGCCGGGTTTTAATCCGAGCGACGAAAATTGAATTTTATCGGAATTTTCCACAGGGTTCACTTCGATTTTTATGCGTCCAGTTTCATCTCCGATCGCATGAGCGGCATTCGCGCCAAGATTGATAATCACCTCGTGGATTTGTGTGGCGTTGGCCAGAACATAACCCATCCCGTCCGCGTATTGAGTGTGGATTTTCGTGGTGGCGGGCAATGTCGCCCGCAGAAGGGAAATAGCTTCGTCGACAACATCCGGTAGGTGCACCGGATCGAGAGTTACCGGTTGTCCGCGGCTATATGTCAGGATCTGTCTAACCAGTTTCCCTCCGCGCTTGGCCGCCAGGACGACTTTCTCAAGATTTTTTCGTGCATTGCTGGATTCGGGAAGGTCGTCAATGACCACCTCGGTGATCGTGATAATCGGAAACAGAGCGTTGTTGAAATCATGGGCGATACCGCCGGCCAGATTGCCTAAGGCCTCCATTTTCTGGGCCTGCCGAAGGCGTTCCTCGAGCAATTTGCGTTCGGAGATGTCGCTAACGATTCCGGTGAACATCCTTCTGCCGCTCCAATAGGGTTCGCTGACGGAAAGATCCATGGGAAAGGTCTCCCCATTTTTACGCTGTCCGACCAACTCACGACCGCTTCCGATGATCTTGCCGTCTCCTGTTCTCAGATAATTGGCCAGGTAGTGATCATGTCGTTCTCGATCGGGCGACGGCATGAGTAGTGATACGTTTTGTCCGACCAGTTCCGCCTTGTCGAAGCCGAAAATATTTTCGGCCGCCGGATTTACTGTCTCGATGATGCCGAGTTGGTCGATGGTGATAATCCCGGTGATCGCGGTTTTAACAATTGCCTGGAACCTTGCCTCGCTCTCGCGCAGGGCCTGCTCGACATTCTTGAGGTCGGTAATGTCGAGCGCGACGCCGTCCCACGCGACATCGCCGTTTTCCTGCCTGTGCGGCCGTTCCAGAGTTTTTCGCCATTTGATACCGCCATTAGGCTCTATAAAACGCATTTCATAACTGGCGGCTTCCGTGGAAATCATGGCGTTCTTCATACGGTCTTTCCATAAATTCCGGTCATCCGGATGAAGCAGTTCCATGAATTTTTCCGGATCAAATACGAATTCTCCAACGTTATTTGTGCTCGATACCCGATCCACGTAAACACTGCGATCCGAATTTGCGAGAACGATGGATACGCTTCCGTCAATGTGATGAATGCGCCGGTAAACGACGCCGGGAAGGTTCTTGGCTATGGTGGCGATCTGGTTACTGAGTTGCCGTGCGGCGGCTTTGTTGTTTTTCAGTACGGCAAATGCTTGGGCCATTTTGCCGATTTCATTGGGAAGCCCGGTAGTCCGAAGGCTTATGGTTTCGTCGCCATTCGCTAAATTTGTCAGGGCATCGGTTATGGCCTGGATGTGGGGAAGGATTGATCGCGCCGTCAAATAAGCAATTAACCCGGCGATCGCTATTCCACCGATCATCAACACCCATTCGAGATGAACAAGAGTGTCCAGATTGCGCTTTAATTTGTTTTCGCTCTCGTGCGCCGCGTCGTAATGTTTCCGGACCATACCGCCGGATCGCCGACCGTCAAAATCCTGGTGTCCCGCAAGAAATTTGATCAGGACATCCGCGCGGGTCTTGGTGTCTTTCATCAAGGCGCCGCCCGGGCGGGCAGCAGACGTTATAATCCGCGCCTGGTCATCGCGCAGCCGTTCCAGTCCGCCTTTGAATTTCGACCATGCCGCCCTTTCGCCGGTATCATCCACAAACATTAAATTCCTGGTCAAACGGGTCAGGTCTTTATCTATTTGGGTCCAACTGGTTGAAAATTCGGTCTTGAATTCCGCCCTCCCGGTATCGAGCCACCGGCGGATGGACAGCGTTGATTCGGCGATATTGTTCGAAAAGGCGCGGCTGATTCGTGCCATTGGAACGTGGTGGTAGACAATTTGTTCCGTCTCGCTCCGGACGATTTCGGTTTTCCACAACATGACTGACACGGCAAATGTCAGAACGGTGACAAGGACGGCAAACCCCAGGAGCAGCCTGGCCTGAATGCTGGTATTGAAACCCTCGAATTTCCAGGCGTGGCGATGTGTCGTAACGAAAGAGGCAAGATTAATAGAGGCCATAATTCCTCCATTTGTGAGGGGCAGCTATGCCGTGCCGGGGCAATTGCGTAAAACCGTCGGCGATCTCAAGAACGGTTAGGGGCGACAAATTTGGAAACGCCATCCGTGCATGTCGCGCGTAACCGGGTCAATACTCGTTTAAGTGGAATATTTTCAAAGACGTTGAAATAAATTTCGGCGAAATTATCGTGTAAAAACAATGGAGTAACATGCTACGGGGGCTGGTTTTCCCTCATAATCTCAGCGACGGCTGGCGTTGCAATCGTTACACGGAATAGAAGAAATCGTCGGGTAATTTTTCGAGAACTGCGTCCAGCGTTCTGTCTTCCGCCAGAAGTTCGTCGGTGCGGTGCCTCAGGAGTTTGTAGGTGCCGTCGCTGTACCGTTCCACCCGGTAGGCGGCATAGGGCGTGCGTCCGCGGGCACCGGAATAGACCTTGTAGAGATCGAGGCCGGGCTGGGTGATCCGTTCGCTGCGAAACCACCGGTACAGCAGTTTTTGTTTTTCTCCCAGCGCCTCGATTTTCTTGAGATCGGCCGGCGAAAAGGGGGACCGGTCAAGCTGGATCAGGTTATCCGGCGAATCTTCCCGAGGGTCCGTCATTCCGATCAACCGGCGGTGAGACCTGCCGCTTCAATTCCCGCCATAACGCATTTTTCGTCGTTATCGCCGGAATCGCCGCTGGCGCCGACCGCGCCGATGACGTCGCCATTGCCGTCGAGCAGAAGGACGCCACCGGGACTGGTGGGCATTCTGCCGTCGGCCAGAACCGTGACGGCGCCGAAGAAGCCGGGGTTTCTTTCGTAGCGTCCGGCCATGGCACGGGTCGAGGCACCCATGCCAAGCGACCCCCACGCCTTGCCGGACGCGATGTCAAAGCGCAGCAGCGAGGATTTGTCTTCGCGCTTCATGGCCACCAGGTGACCGCCGGCATCGAGCACCGCGAATGTCAGTGGCGCGAGATCCATTTCGCGGCCGGTGGCGAGGGCTGTGTCGATGATAATTGAAGCCTGTTCGAGGGTGACGTTAGACATGGATGATCCTCACGGTCTTGTTTGATGCTGACGCAGCATCTCAGATACCACCCCCCGTTCGCAAGAGGCGGGCCGTTGTTTGTGCGGGATTAAAATGGGAACATGGGACCAATCCATAGTAAGCCGGGGAGTGCTCCAATGAGCGTGACATCCATCAAGAAAAACAAGGGATCATCGGTCCGCGATCAGGTCAGCGCCGAGGAATGGCAGGCGCGCTGCGAACTGGCCGCCGCGCACCGGCTGGTGTCACATTTCGTCTTTGTGGATCTGACCTACAACCATATTTCCGTACGGGTGCCGGGCGAGCCCGGCCACTTCCTGGTCAAGGCCGACAACGTGTTCATGGAGCAGGTCACCGCCTCCAACCTTGTCAAATATGACGTCGAAGGCAATCAGGTGATGGAGTCGGACTACAAGGCCAGCCCGGCGGCCTATAATCTCCATGCCGCCGTGCTGCGGACACGGCCTGAGATCGTCTCGGCCGTTCATACCCATTCACCGGATAATCTGGCCATTTCGGCTCAGAAACTCGGTTTGCTGCCGATCACGCAGCAGGCCGTCCGCTTCTATAACCGCATCGCGTACTACGCCAATGAGGTCGATGACACCACCTATGTCGGCGCTGGTCACCTCGCCGGGAAGCTGGGCGATCACTGGGTCATGCTGCTGGAAAATCATGGCTCGCTGGTGTGCGGTACGAGCCTGGCCGAGGCCTATATTTACAACCACTTCTTCGAGCTGGCCTGCCGCGCGCAGGTGCGGGCGCTGGCCGGTGGCGGCGAGCTGATCGAGATCGAACACGAGGTGGCGGAAACCCGCGCCAAGAAATTCGGCCGTATCGGTCAATATAATGAATCAAGCCGTGACTGGGTCGCCAGCATGGCCTTGGTCGAAAAACTCTTTCCGGATTACAAGGACTAGACTGACTTCCGGTTCCTCAAAAAAATAGGGAGACAAGAACATGGCGGATTTCAAGCTGTTGAATTATGCCGGCGTGGCCGGTGAGGCGCGGCCCGGGCTTCTGATCGGCGATGATCAGGTTCTCGATATACAGCAGGTGGCGGGCGGCCAGCCGTGGGCCGCCAGTACCATGAGCATGTATGCCGCTTGGGAGACAGTCTGTCCGGTGCTGCACGATCTGGCGGAGGCGGGCGGCGAAACCCGTCCGCTGGCCGAAATCCAGCTTCTGCCGCCGCTGCTCTATCCGGCGTGTATCTATTGCGCCGGGGCAAACTACAAGAAGCACGCCATGGAGATGTCGCCCGACGGCAAGACCTATCCGGACAAGTCGGTCACCGATCCGTACTTCTTTATCAAGGCGGGGCCCCACTGCGTCATCGGACCGGGTGAGGAGATCCGCCTGCCAAAAGTTTCCAAGCAGGTGGATTGGGAAGCCGAGTTCGCCGTCATCATCGGCAAGGAAGGCCGCAATATCCCGCTCGATAAGGCGTTCGAGCATGTGGCCGGCTATACCATCCTGAACGATCTTTCCGCCCGCGACCGCGGCAAGCGCGACGACTGGCCGCGCTTCGGCGTCGACTGGTTCGGCCACAAGGTGTTCGAAGGGTCAGCCCCCATGGGACCGTGGGTCACGCCGGCCGACCAGATTGCCGATCCCTATGCCTGCCGCATGCAGCTCTGGGTCAATGACGAGAAGATGCAGGACGAATATGTCTCCGATCTCATTTTCGATATCGCCGAACAGATCGAATGGCTCAGCCGCGGCATCAAGCTGCGGCCGGGCGATGTGGTCTCCACCGGCACGCCGTCCGGCGTCGGCCGCCCGCGCGGTATTTTTCTCAAGCCGGGCGACACGGTTACCATCGAGGTGGATGGCGTCGGCACCCTGGTGAACCCGGTGGTGGAGGGAGAATAGCCGAGCCCGTCGAGCATCGAAATCCGCTTCGCCCTCATAACCGGACACCAATCAAAAGAAAACGGCGGCCCTAGGAATTGAGGAACCGCCGTCTTACCAAGTTCGTCATCCTCGGGCTTGATCCGAGGATCTTTCACCATGGGATTCTCATTCTTCGAAAGACCCTCGGATCAAGTCCGAGGGTGACGATTAATAGAATATTTCCTTACGCCGCTTTCCGACGCCGTGCGAAGCCGAGACCGGCGAGGCCGAGGCCCATGATGGCCAGCGTGCCGGGCTCGGGAATATCGTGATTGGGTGTAAACCACAATTCGACGATGCCGCAGATATCGTCCGGGCCAATTTCGCCACCCGTTACACAGTTGGGCCCGACGAAGGCAGCCGACTCAAGCCAAATGGTAAGCGCCGCATCGAATTCGGTTTCCCCAGGCATCTCGCCGAGCGTCTCGAAGACATCATCCAGGACGTCGAAAAAGAAAAACGCCACAGGGGCCGTAATTTCCGGGAAGAAAATGAATTCTCCGTGGCCGTCGACCAGATTAAGCCAGAGCAGGTCGAGATCGGCTTCATCCGTCGAGAACAAGAAGGAGCCGGTCAGCGTCCAATCATTCGGATTGACTTCCCACATGCCAAATTCGAATTCGGCGATCAGGGGATCGGGGCCGCTAAACTCAAGGGACGGCGGCGTGCCGGTAGCTCCGGGGAAGACAAAAGACGACGGGTCCTCTCCCAGGACGCATCCAGGGGGATCGGAAGGTTCGGAAGGATCGGTGAAGCATATGCCGGCAGGCGCGGGCACCGCGAGGGTGAGGGTCCCCCCTTCCACCGAAACCTGGTGAATGAGGGAGGCGCTGGCGCCCGGAATGGCGGACAGCATAAAAGCGGTGAGAACAGCCATGAAGGCTGATTTTGGGATGTGCCATGTGGGCATGGTCGCGTACTCCTTGAAAGTCGGTTGCGTCAAAGCCGCGTCATCGTGAAGCGGCTCTCCTGGTGTCCTCCATGCAATTTCCATGCCAACCGGGTTAATTCGGGCTCTTAAGCCGATGACAATGGTTAAGGGGATGGAGCCGAAATCGGGATTGTAAAATCTACCGACACCCAAATGTTAACGCGGTCGATTTCAGGGGGTGCCGATTTATGTCTCGGCTGTTCGCGCCCGTGCATGGTCATTCTGATTTACGTCTGCTTTGCGCGAGAGCATCGCGGCATCGGCGTCCGCTTCACCTTCATAATCGGGCACCCGGCAAGAAATATTTCAGGGCCGGAGGGGACCCGAGGCGGACATTTCATCCAACAGCATCAACCTCGTCATCCTCGCACTTGATGCGAGGATCTCCCAGCCATCGTACCTCCCGTGGAAAAAGATCCTCGTGGCGAGCACGAGGATGACAACTACAGGGGCAGTTCAACATGAAAACGGCGGCTCCGAAGAACCGCCGTAATTCTCCTGAGGTTGTAGGGGCGGGGCTTAGACCCGCCCGCACCAATCCCGGATGTAACGGGCCGGTCTGAGACCGGCCCCTACGAAATGGTATTACGCAGCCTTACGACGCCGTGCGAGGCCAAGACCGGCGAGACCGAGAGCGAACAGGGCCAGCGTGCCGGGTTCGGGGAC
>JABJKO010000310.1 GCA_018660305.1 Rhodospirillaceae bacterium | reverse complement strand
CTTCGTTTGTATTAATTGATTTATCTCCAGGGAGGGATCCATGTACCGATTTTTTAAATACGGCACGCTTGCCGCTCTCGGATTGGCAGTCGTTTCAGGGGGCACAGCCGTTGCGCCCACCGCCAAGGCCGCGGATTTCTATGAAGGTAAGACCATTACCATCCTGATCGGCTACGGGTTTGGTGGCACCTATGGCAAATATGCGCGGCTGATGTCCAAGCATCTGCCCAAGCATCTTGCTGGCAGCCCCAACATCATCGTCCAGTCCATGCCGGGCGCCGGTGGTCTAAAGGCGGTGAACTACGCCTATAACGTCCTGCCCAAACAGGGCATGCATTTGATCGAGCCGGCGGACTCGATTGTCATATCGCAATTGATGCGGCCCAAGAAGATTAAATACAACGCGCCGGAATTCACCTGGATCGGAGGCACCAACCAGACCAATGCCATCTTCGTGCTGCGGACCGATACCGGCATCAAACATTGGCGCGATATGAAGACCAAACAGGCCATCGCCGGCCATACCGGTCCGGGATCGACCTCGTTCCTGCTGCCGCGTGTGATGAAGGTAGCGCTGGGTCTGAATATCAAGCAGATCGGTGGATACAAGGGATCGCGCAAGACCATCCTGGCCATGGAGCAGGGTGAGCATGACGGAACCGGCTTCAACTGGCTGGCCTGGAGTTCCATCGTGCCCCATTGGTTCAAGGGGGATAAGAAGTTTGCCGTTCCGCTGATGCAGCTTGGCCACTTCAAGGATCCGGATCTGCCCAACGTTCCCATGCTGGGCGATATTGTTGCCTCAAAATACAAGGCCATGGTGGCGTTCATGGCAACCCATGGTCTGGTCGGACGCGGTCTGGCATTGCCGCCGGGCGCGCCGAAAAATCTGGTTGGGCCGTTGCGCACCGCCTTCAACAAGATGGTGAGCGATCCGGCCTATCAGGCCGAGGCCAGGAAGCGTGGTCTTCGAGTCATCGCCTCCACCGGTCAGCAGATCCAGAAAGTGGTGGATGAGGGCGTCAAGAATGCCGATCCCAAGGTGGTTGCCCAGGCCGCCAAGATGATTTTCGGCAAGTAATAGAAGTCTGAGACGGGATGAGGGCCGGTCCTTCGGGGCCGGCCCTTATTTTATGCCGAGATCGTACATCCAGGGTTGTTGCCCGGCGGCGGATCGATGGAAGGATTCAATGTCGCTGGCACGCTGCAGGGTCAACTCCACTTCATTCAGCCCTTCCAGGAGTTGCTGACGCCGAAAGGCGGGCAGGGGAATGGCGAGCGTCCGGCCACTGGGTGTGACCAGTTCATTCTTTTCAAGGTCAGCGGAAAATATGGCAGAGGGCGCGCCCGGCATTGCTTCCGCCGCCAGCGCCAGCACCTCGTCTTGCGGCAGGATGACCGGCAGCACGCCGAACTTGAAGCAGTTGTTGAAGAAAATGTCGCCCGTGCTCGGCGCGATGACGCAGCGAATGCCAAAGTTGCTGAGCGCGATGACGGCGTTTTCGCGCGAACTGGCACAGCCGAAATTCGCGCCGGCTATCAGAAATTTCGCCTCCCGAAACTCGGGACGGTTCAGGACGAATTCCGGATGCTCGATGCCGCTTTCATCGAACCGCAGGCCGGAGAGAAGTTCATCACGGGGATCGGCGGTGGCCGGATCATGGCCGTGCGGTTTCTGTACCGAGATCACATTGGTGCTGACATTTTCCTCGAGATAGGGAGCCGCGGCGCCTGAGAGCGTGGTGAAAGAAACGGCCATGGTTCAGCCCTCCAGCTTTCTGACATCGGTGATGCGGCCGGTGATGGCCGCCGCGGCCGCCATGGGCGGGCTTACCAGATGGGTGATGCTGCCGGGACCCTGCCGGCCCGGCAGATTGCGGTTGATGGTGGAGACCGCGCGAATGCCGGGCTTGAGACGTTCGGTAAACCCGTTGCCCTGGCCGCCACACATGGAACAGCCGGGCCATCCCCAGTTGAAGCCGGATTCCGAGAAGATACGGTCCAGCCCCTCTTCCTCCGCCTGGGCGCGGATGCGCAGCGAGCCGGGGACCACCCAGGCAGTAACATTGTCGGCCACCGCGTGGCCTTCGATTATCTTCGCCGCGGCCCGCAGGTCGGAAATCCGGTTGTTGGTGCAGGACCCGATGAAAACCCAATCGATCTCGGTTCCTTCGATGGGGACGCCAGGGGTCAGCCCGGTATGGTCGAGACCCGCTTCCATGGCGTGGCGCTTCTGGCTGTCCGGTTCGGCGGCCGGATCGGGTACAATTCCATCCACGGAAATGACATCCTGCGGGCTGATCCCCCAGCTGACCTGCGGCGCCACTTGGGTGAAATCGATACTTGCCTCGTGATCGAAGCGGGCATCGTCATCGGATTTCAGCAAGCGCCATTGGGCCATGGCCGAGTCCCACGCGGCGCCCGCGGGGGCGTAGCGGCGGCCCTTTAGATAATCGAACGTGATATCGTCGGGCTGAATGGTGGCGAACGCCGCGCCCATCTCAACCGCCATATTGCACAGGGTAAAGCGGCCCTCCATGGGCATGGCGCGGACCACCGGGCCGGCGAATTCCACCGCGCGGCCGAGGGCGCCGGCGGCACCGATTTGGCCGACCAGATAAAGGGCAATGTCTTTGGGCGTCACCGTGCCGGCGGGCGTGCCGTCCATGTTGATCCGCATGGTCGGTGGTTTACGCAGGATGCTGGTCTGGGTGGCGAGCACATGGAAGACCTCGCTGGCGCCGAACGCCCAGGAGATACCGCCCAACGCCCCGACGGTGCAGACATGGCTGTCAACGCAGGCCAGCGTCGTTCCCGGCAGGGCAAGGCCCTGCTCGGCGGCGACGATATGGCTGATCCCCTGGTCCGGCGTATCCACATCGAAATGGTGAAAACCGAAGGCGGCCGCACCGGCTTTCATCTTCTTCGTGTAATCGTTCTGCCGATCCTCGGGGTTTTCGAGCGCGGCCCACATGGCCGGTACGGTGTGATCGGACACGCCGAAGGTCAATTGCGGGTATTTAAGCGCCAGATTCTGGTCCTTGAGTTTGTGAACCTGCGCCGCGGCGACCTCCGGTATCATGTGCCGATCGACGAAAACCAGCGCAAACCCGTCGCCGAGATCAGTGACCACATGCCGGTCCCAGATTTTCTCGAACAGCGTCTTGGACATCTACCTCTCCCGTGATGTTTTCGGAATTTATGGGCCGGCCCGCGTGATGCGCGGGGCGCACTACAAACGGAGGATGGCGCGCCCGAACAGTTTTATCCGGCAAACTCCCGATAGTGTGAGCACAGGCTTACCAATGTGTCGAGGGGCTTTGGAAGTTTGTCCCAGCCATGAACTCAGGAAGCTTCTTTGGCGCGGGGAGACCGGGCAGGTAGACGGGGCCGTTAAGGAGGCCGACCGCTTCTTCAGGCGCGGCCGATTGCCTGGGCGGGGAGCTCTACATCCATAGTCTCCGCTTCTCTGATGGTCTTTGGTTTAGGCTGTTTGACTGGGGTGTCGGTGAGATGTGGCGCCGCCGCGTCGATCCTTTTTATAATCTCCATGCCCGGCATCATGCTGGACAGGATCATTTCCACCCGCGCCTGAGGGCTTCCGGTGTCGTGATTGGGAAAGCGTTTTTTCCACGCATTCATTTTAATTCCAAGACCGCAAAGCACGCCACCGATGGTCTTGTGGTAGGCCCTGATCATCGTTTCGGTTGAGCGGAACCGTTCGGCCGAGAGATCATTCCACATGTTTTCGGTATTCTTGTGGAAACTCTCGAAGCGGCCTGTCGTACTGGATGTCAAATCGTTCAAATCGTTGACCAGTACCTGGCTGGCATTCATCAAATTGGCGTCCTGTTTCATCTGCCAATTATGTCGAAGCTCATCGATTTCCTTCACCATATCGCTCATCTTGGGCACGATGTCGTCGAGATATTGCTGGTAATAGGAAAACGACAGATAGATATCGGCGAAATCCTCGAGAAAGGCCGGTATGCCCTCGACCTCTACGTCCAACAGGTCGGCGAGCCGCCGGATATTCTGCAGTGCTTTTTCCGTGTCGGGATCGCTGAACAGGCGGATAATATCGGCGGCCTCCAGTGCATCGACCTTTGTTTCCCCATAGATATGTTTCACCAGCGGTTGGGTGAAGGCGCGCATATACCCGTTGAGCTGTTGTTTTTGTTCATTGGAAAGTTCCAGGTAATCAACGGATTCCAGTGTTATGTCCAATTCACGGAAAAATATTCTCAGGGTGTAAATATCATAACTCGTCAGTTTCGCGAGCTTGCGCAGGACCTTGTAGTCAGGATTTTTTTCTTTGTCGTCCCACCCGAAATGGTAGTGACCGAACTCGGGGGTTATGTCCTCGATCAAAATCTGGCCGCTGACACCATCTTCGGAACGATATACTTCGATGGCCGGTTTGAGGATTGTGTTTCTGATCAGCTTGCCGCGGCGCAAAGCCGGTGTGGCAAACGGGACGATCTGAAGGGGCATGACGTAGAGTGAATCGTTGTCACGTCTGAAATTCACGTCTAATAAAAAGTTCGACATAATATATACACTAATAATAGATATTTATTTCTGTAATACTATTAAAAGTAGTTCTCATGTTTAATCCCTTAAGATCGTAAATTGCCGACACATTGAGCTGCGGTCCCCCTGTCTATTGCTCCTGGATTGATCTAGCGGTATGCAGGAACATGCCCATGCGCTTCGACGATATTGGTGACCGGCTGAAGGCTTTTCGTATGGCGTCGGGTCTGAACGCCGATGAGATTGCCGCCAGGATCGGGATTTCGCGGGCCGCTCTCTATCGTTATGAAAAAGGGGAAGTGGCCAAGATCGACACGCTGGAGCGTTTCGCCGATCTATTGGAGGTCTCGGTGCCCACATTGCTGGGGGTCGGGGTTGAATATGTCAGCTCGGCGGTGGCTTTCTTTGAACGCATGCGCCAGATCGAAGAGACCGTCGAGCACATCATCGTGCTCTTCGGTCCGGTCTCTTATCTACTCACATCGGATTCCTACGATTCCATTCTCGAGCAGGTTCTGGTGGAAAGCATTCCGGACAGTCTCGAGAACCACGACCGCGCGGTGGTCGAAGTCGGTGAGATCATGGCCATCCTCAAGGACCGCAAAGCGACCTACCGGCGACGCCAGCCGAGCATTGTGAGTCTGATCGCCGAAACCGAACTGGACCGCTTTCTACGCAATGGGCTGGTCGGCAGGGCGGATTTACCGGCGCGCACCCGCCGCCGCCGTCGGCAACTGGCGGCGCAGGAAGTCGAGCGGGCGGTTCAAATCATGGAGGAAGAACCCATCGGGGTTCAGATCGGTATCGTCCGCGATACGCTGCCCCATGCCAGTTTTCAGATCTTCCGTCAGCCGGACCGGCCGGTGCTGGCGGTGAGCCCGTTCCGGCTGGGTGAACAGCCCAACGTACGGGTGGGTGTCGCCATGATTACCTCGGCGCCGGAAGCCATCACGCTGCATGAAGCCACCGCCGAGGACCTCTGGAGCCGCGCGCTCAAGGGACGTGAAGCGGCAGCCTTCGCCCGGTCCGTGATCAAAAAAAACGCGGGATAGTTCATCGGCGTGGTCCCTTAGCCTAGTTGGCCGTTTGGACGCTGAATCTAAAAATTGAGACAATTCTTGAAAAGATGAACGAAACACGTCATGATTCGTCGCCTACCAGCCGCTAAACGGTGTAGGAGCACTTCATTGGCGTCGATTTTGAACACAGAGCCGCAGGTAAAGGCGGGGACGGATACGGGATTCCGGGTTGCGGAAAACCTGTGCATTGTCGTGAGCAATGACTGGGTCAATGACCGGTACAAGCGGCTTGTGCTGGCGGCACCGGATACGGCGCTGACAGCAGAGGCGGGCCAGTTCTTCCATCTTCTGTGCCCGGCATCGGAAGCGGGGGCACCATTCCTGCGCCGGCCCATGAGTGTCTATCAGGTGGACCGGGCGCTGGGGCGTATCGAATTTCTATACAAATGCCTGGGGGCCGGCACCCACGGTATG
>JABJKO010000267.1 GCA_018660305.1 Rhodospirillaceae bacterium | reverse complement strand
CCTACATGATGGCCGGCGAACGCGATCCCGAAGAGATTTTAAAATCGGTCAAGAATGGCCTCTACGCGGTCAATTTTGGCGGCGGTCAGGTGGATATCACGTCGGGCAAGTTCGTCTTTTCCTGCACCGAGGCGTACATGATCGAAGACGGGAAGCTTGGCGCGCCGGTCAAGGGCGCCACGTTGATCGGAAACGGCCCGGATGTGCTGACACGGGTCAGTATGATCGGCAACGACCTGACGCTCGACCCCGGTGTCGGAACCTGCGGCAAGGACGGGCAAGGCGTCCCCGTGGGCGTGGGCCAGCCGACCCTTCTGATCGATAATCTTACGGTGGGCGGGACCGCAGCCTAAAGGACTAGAACCGGACTCCACCGGTTGCCTTCAGTTCCGCAGGCGACACGCGTCCGTCGCGGTTGGAATCAGCCTGGCGGAAACGGGAGTCGAGCCGGCGCTGCTGCGCGCGGTTTCTCCGGGCTGTATTTCGCCCGGGGCTCACCAGCCGCGTGCGACCCTGGAAATACTCGGTACGGCTAACCGATCCGTCACCATCGGCATCGAGATGTCTGACATTGGACTCAAAGACCGGCGGGGCCGCGCCGGGCACGGTCGCGGCCTTCGGGTCATTCAGCCGATTCTCCGGCAGGCCTAATTTGCGTAACGGATCATTCAGCAGGCGGCGTGCCGCCCGGTCGGTCTTTGTCTGGGGAACACCACGACTAAAAAACTTCTGGAGTTTCCTGTCGCCCGACGACGTTTTTGGCGCCAGGGGGTCCTTGTAACCACGCTGTGTCTGGGCAACGGCAGCAGATCCGATGACCGACACCAGCAACGCCGACGCCGCAACCATGGCGATGGACCGGGAAAAAGAAACTATCATGGCAATACCTCGTCACATGGAGCGCATACCGGCAACTTCATCGATGCAACCGGCTTTGGTTTAGTAGGCATATTCCCTGAACAATTGGTCAATTTCACCGTGCCAGCCATTATGAAACTTTTCCAGCTTTTCCTCTGCCGGGCACTGGCCGCTATCGACGATCTCATAAAGCGCCCCCAGAAACCCTGTCTCATCGCTCCCCTTGGAATCCAGCCGGTTGCGCTTACGCAAACCGCCGCTTGAGATCTCCAGAGCCTCCGCCGCGACGTCCCGCACCGTGCGGTTCCGGAACGGCGTCTTCAGAGCCTGTTTGGGCACAGCAGCGCGCAGTTCCGCATGCTCTTCCGCAGTCCAGTCCTTGACCAGGTCCCATGCGCTATCGAGCGCATCGTTGTCATAAAGCAGGCCGGTCCAGAAGGCCGGCAGGGCGCACAGCCGCCGCCATGGGCCGCCATCGGTCCCCCGCATTTCGAGAAAATTCTTTAGCCGGACTTCCGGAAATACGGTTGTCAGGTGATCCGACCAGTCTCCATCCGTCGGGGTCTCACCCGGCAATGCCGGTAACCGTCCCTCCAAAAAATCGCGAAACGATTGTCCGGCCGCATCGATGTAGGCGCCGTCCCGGTAAACAAAATACATGGGCACGTCGAGCATGTAGTCCACATAGCGCTCATACCCCATCCCGTCCTCGAACACGAAGGGCAGGATGCCGCAGCGATCGGGATCGGTGTCCTCCCACACGTGGCTGCGGTAGGACAGATAGCCGGTGGGCTTTCCTTCGACAAAGGCCGAATCCGCGAACATGGCCGTCGCGATGGGCTGCAGGGCAAGTCCGACACGGAACTTGCGCACCATATCGGCCTCCGACTGGAAATCGAGATTGACCTGTACAGTCGATGTCCGCAGCATCATGTCGAGGCCGAGATTACCCACCTTGGGCATATAGTCGCCCATCACCTTGTAACGTCCCTTGGGCATCCAGGTGACATCCTCGCGCGTCGCCTTGGGATGAAACCCAACGCCGATCAAACCGACGCCAATCTCATTTGCCACCTGTTTGACCTGATCGAGATGGGTATGCACTTCGGCACAGGTCTGGTGGATGGTCTCTAGCTGCGCCCCGGCCAGTTCCATCTGCCCGCCCGGCTCCAGCGTGACCGAGCAGCCGTTTTCATGGGACAGGGCAATGGGGTTCTCACCCTCATAAACAGGCTCCCAACCAAACCGCGTCATGCCTTCGAGAAGCGCCTTGATGCCCCAGTCTCCGAAGTAGGGCGCCGGCTGCAATGTCTCCAGATGAAAGACGAATTTCTCGTGCTCCGTGCCGATACGCCAATCGTCGGGCTTTCGGCATCCGGATTCGATGTACTCGACCAGTTGCTTTCTATGGGTAATGGGCTGACCCGGGCCGGAGGGAGGCGCTGCCATGAGCTATTTCCTACTACTAAACCTTTAATGCGCTAATCGTTTGATGCGCTAACCGTTAGATGCGCTAATCGTTGCGCCAATCACCCAACACGGCCTGCCAACAGGACAACGCTGCGACAGCAGCCGTATCGGCGCGCAAGATACGGGGGCCAAGCCCAACTCGCGTAACAATGGTCTTTTCGGCCAAGAGGTCAAGTTCTGATGCGGAAAATCCGCCTTCCGGCCCGATGAGGATCGCCCAGGGGGCCGCGGCCTCCTCGGGCGCCAGATCCCGGAGCGTCCGGGCGATAGGCGTGCCGGCGCCGGTCTCGTCACAGACCAGAAGCCGCCTTTCCGGCGGCCAATTTTGAAGCAGGGAGGCCAGACTGGAGGTGTCATGTATATGCGGAACACCAAGGCGCCCGCATTGCTCCGCGGCTTCTATCGCGTTGGCGCGTATCCGGTCGATATTCACCCGGCTGACGGCTGTGTGTTCGGTGAGGACAGGGACCAGGGCAGAGACACCAAGCTCGGTCGCCTTTGCCGCGATGAAATCAATGCGCGCCCGTTTGACCGGCGAGAAAACGAGCCACAGATCGGTGTCGATTGGTTGATCCTGAATGCAATCCGACAACGCAATCGAACAGTGCCTCCGGGCGACCGTATCAATGACGCCGCGCCACTCACCATCCCAACCGTTAAACAGATAGATGTCGTCGCCGACACCGAGCCGCATGACGTTTTGCAGATAGTGCGACTGCGGGCCATCGATATCGACCACGCCGCCATCGACCAGATCTTGTTCGATATAAAGACGCACGTTTGACATGGTATAAAACTCGGTAACCGTCGATGTGCCGCCCTTTGTTGAGTGGCGGCTCCTTCTTATGTAATGCTCACAATCATGGCACGACAGGCCAAAATGGCAATTGACAGTTCCGCCAGCGACATCCCGATCAATAGCTGGGTCGATAAATGGATGCCGCGCTGGAGCCATCCCTATATACGTCTGGCCCGTTACGACCGGCCCATCGGCACCTGGCTTCTGCTGTTTCCCTGTTGGTGGAGCATTGCCATGGCGGGACGGGGTGTGGGCGATGTCTGGTTGTTTGCGGCATTTGGCGTCGGCGCGCTGCTGATGCGGGGCGCCGGCTGTACCTATAATGACATCGTCGACCGGGATTTCGATGCCCAGGTCGCGCGGACGAAAAACCGGCCATTGCCCAGCGGTCAGGTGACGGTGCGCCAGGCGCTGGCCTTTCTCCTTCTTCAAATGACAGGAGGGTTTTTAGTCTTATTGACGTTGAACCGCTTCGCCATCGCCGTCGGCATCGCCTCGCTCATCCTGGTCTTCACCTATCCATTGATGAAGCGCATCACCTTCTGGCCGCAGTTTTTTCTGGGGCTGGCTTTCAACTGGGGCGCGCTGCT
>JABJKO010000283.1 GCA_018660305.1 Rhodospirillaceae bacterium | reverse complement strand
TCAACAGCATGTGGATCGAGGGCATTGACCGGGATGAGAGCGACACGATCCT
Source organism: Rhodospirillaceae bacterium (assembly GCA_018660305.1). The sequence continues at coordinate 10,503 of JABJKO010000283.1, read as the reverse complement.
GGAGCAGCTATTCGAGATCATTGAGCAGCCCACCAACTATTACGAACATGTCTGGCGACCCGGCGATCTGGTGATGTGGGACAATCTCGCCTGTCTGCACGCCCGCACCGACTGGCCCGATACTCAGTCCCGTGAGCTGCGGCGCTGCACCACCCTCGGCGAAGCTCTCGATTAAAGCCCCTCGATGGGGAGTGTCGGTAGACCCCCGGTCAGACCCGCTGAATGGATTTTATTTTAGCGCGGCGCTGGCCGGAGCGCTGGGCGATCTCGTTATCCTGATTCTCGATGGCGGTACGGGCGAGGTCTTCGAAAGCCTCGCCATAGGTCTGGTCGAGCAATTCGTTCGATACACGCCGGTTCGACGTCACCATGCCGTCTTCATAGTTTACGTTGAACGCCGTAAAGGCGACGCTCTTACCCTTGGGTTTTTTTCGGGCCATGGTGCGGACTTCCTCTCAGCCTAACGGGGGCCCAGATGAGCCTCCGTACGTTTTATTCTTATTGCGATCAGACAAGCGTCCTGCCCCCAATAAAATTTATGGAGGTTAGTCACCCGGTCGTCAGCTTTTCGTCAGTCGATGACCGACAAATTTTCGGCGGATGTTTTGCCATTCTGACCGGCCTGAAGCTCGTAAGAGACCTTCTGGCCTTCGTTAAGAGAACTCAGTCCAGCACGCTCGACGGCCGAAATATGGACGAAGGCGTCATTTGAGCCGTCTTCCGGTTCGATGAAACCATAACCCTTCGTGGGGTTGAACCATTTTACAGTACCAGTAGGCATCGTTTTTCCTCTAACAGACATTGTTTCCGCCTGTCACACTCTGTGACGGAGCGGCCGGTTTAACGCATACATTGTCAGGGGTATCCGGGCTAAACGGCGTACCGAATATTCAGGCTGCGCCAATCGAATGCAATACGTTTGGCCGGTTATGAATGAAAATTTGCAGCAAAGTCAATAACTCGTGTGACTTACCGGAGATTACACCAGAGATTACGCCGGAATTTATTCTGAATTTTTTGTCGGAATTTTCACGTGAATTGAATGGACAAAAGCTGCACGGTGTTCGCCGAATTCCCTGGGGACGTGTTTTTTCAGACCAGGATACTGCTCTAGAATAGGTCAGTGGGGTGGCGGTCCGAACCTGTGCCCTCTCTACATCAATTCGATAGAGGCTCCGAGATGATCCTTCAGGCCAGAAAATTGCATCCCCTGTTTGCGGCGGAAATCACCGGCATGGATATGCGGCGCGACACCGACGCAGACACCGTAGCGGCACTGATCGCCGCACTGGACGACTATGCGGTTTGCGTCGTGCCCCATGAGACACCGCTCAGCAATGACGAACACATCGCCTTTAGCGCGCTTCTCGGTCCCATGGAACGGGGACAGGTGCCTAACATGGTGGGGAACGGGGTGCGCGTGCCCTATGACGAGATCGTCGATCAAAGCAATCTCGATGGCGGCGGCAATATTTTTGCCGAAGACTCCCGGCGGCTCATGTACAAACGCGCCAACCGGCTGTGGCATACGGACATGAGTTTTTATGACATCCGTGCCACCTGGTCGCTGCTGTCGGCTCACATTGTTCCGCCCGAAGGGGGCGAGACCGAGCTGGTGGATATGCGGACGGTGTATGACGATCTGCCCGAGGCCGTGAAATCACGGCTCCATGGTCTGGTGGCGGAGCATGATTACTGGTACTCGCGGGTGCTGGGCGGTGGGCCCGAACCGACGGAGACTGAACGCGCCACCCGGTCGCCAGCGCGGCACAAACTGGTCCACGAGCATCCAGGGTCGGGCCGCAAGGTGCTCTATCTGGCCTCCCACATTCGCCGCATCGTCGGCTGGCCCGACGACGAGACAAAGGATTTCCTCGACGAGCTGCGGAGTATTGCGACCCAGCCCCATTACGTCTTTGCCCATGACTGGTCGGTGGGCGATGTGCTGATCTGGGATAACCTCGCGACCATGCATCGCGCCACGCCGTTCGATGATCAGCGATATGTCCGTGACATGCGCCGGACCACCTGCCGGGAGAGGGCGGTTTAGGCGGCGTAAATCCTGATAACGTGAGTACCGTTCCAACTCGCCGGCGCCAGGGCATCGCGGTCGGGGTCCTCGACGAACTCTATCCGGTAACCGGCATCCCTGAACCGTGAAAACAGCCGCGCGCACTCAGCCTGGTGGTCCGTCATTTCGTGGAATTCGATCACCATGGCACGGACGGTTTCGGGCGTGATTTCCGGAACATCGAGGAGGAGATATTCATGGCCTTCCACATCAAGCTTCAACAGATCGACAGGTTTTTTGAGCAATCCGCGAATATCGACCGCCGGGATTTCGATCCGCTTTCCGCGTTCCTTCATATTGTCGCGGCCGGCGATGCTGGAATTCAGCGCCGACGGCGTGTCTGGATTGGCATAAAACGGAACCTGGCCGTCTTCGGTGTGCAGCGCCTTGCCATGAACGGAATACCGGCCAGCCGCGAATTTTGCCGAGGCGAGTGTTTTTGTCAGTAATCTGCATGTAAGCGGGTTGGCCTCGTAGGCCTCGATCCGTGCATCCGGGTATCGATGCAAAAAATACAATGACGATAAACCGATATTTGCGCCGCCATCGACAATACGGGCGTCGTGGCGCAAGGCGATGGGGCAGTGGTAATGGTTGTTTACGAAGATGTCCTTGTAGACGCCCACCGGCAGCCAGGTGCCGAAATGGAGGTGCGACCTGGGCTGGATGAGCTTTATCCAGCTGCTTTTTGCGATGCCTAATTTCGCTGCAAGAGCGACCAATCGAAGGATTAGATGTTGTATGCTTACTAGGGGCGTCACGCGAACGGCACCGCCATGAAAGGCCCCGGTAAAAAGACCGGAGACTCAGTGTGGCCATACCATTTACAGAATCGCAACAATACCGATTGCGGCGGACTTTGTGGCGGACGTAGACTTGCCGCGGCGGAATTCAGAGGGGATAGTGCGTGAGCGCAATGAACAGGACGGAGGACTATTCCAGTCTTCGCGTCGGTGACCCCGTGCCAGCCTTTATCCTGTCCGATCCTGAAGGCACCAAATGGAGCCCGTTGGAATTCGACATTGCCGGCGAGCCGGTGCTGGTTCTTTTCGAAACCGCAGGCCCGGATGCCGCGGCGACGGGACTCGCCGATATTCTGTCGCTGGCCGGACCGCTGGCGGGTAAGCCCCTGACGATCTTTCATATAAAACCCGGACCGCTTCCCTCGAGCCCGTCACCCGAAGTCTCGCCGCCCGGTGGGGCTGGCTCTTCCTATCATCTGCTTGGCGACCCCGACGGCGGTACATTTGGCGCCTACGGGGTGGTGCCCGGCAGTGGCGGAGCGTTGGTGGCCGTCCTCCTCGATCACAATTGCCGCATCGCCGGCATCGCCGCGGCGGCCCCTGGGGAAAGCCCCGCGGGAGAGATTTCTGCCTGTATCGACAAAATCAATAACGGGCGCGCTGCGGGGGCCGGCACTCCCCATGCTCCGGTACTGGTTATCCCGCGTCTGCTGGACGAGCGGGAATGCCAGCGCTGCATCGATCTATGGCACCGTTACGAAGCGGATCATCGTGGGGCTGGTCACTCCGACATTGACGAGGGTGGCAAGACCTTCCTCAACGATTTTGGTGCCATGAAGCAGTATCTGGTTGAGGAGCCTGAACCTCAGGCCTGGCTGGATTCAATCATCGGGCCCCGGGTTACTGAGGAAATCAGCAAGGCCTTTATGACCCGCGCCGCCAACCGTGAATTTTATGCGCTGCTCCGTTATGACAGCGCCAACGATGGCCATGTGCGGCGTCACCGCGATTGCGCAACGTCGGAGACAGAGCACCGCCGGTTTACGGTCTCAGTCATGCTGAACGACGATTACCAGGGCGGCGCGCTTAAATTTCGCGAATATAGCGACGACCTCTACCAACTGCCGCGAGGCTATGCGGTGGTCTATTCGTCGGCGTTGCTCCACGAGGTAATGCCGGTAAGCGCGGGCACCCGCTTCGCTATCGCCTTTCATCTGTACGGGTAATGAGGCAAACAACCGTCTAACCGCCGTAGTAACCAGGTCGGGGTGGTAGAAACTGCCGGAAGCGCCCGCACGAACCATAAGGAACAGCATAAGGCGGCCACCGCCGTGCAAATGTTTGACATCGATGGCACCCCCCTGAGCCAGGGCGTCCCCAGCCCCGGCCTCAACGATGAAGAAGAGGCCTGGACGGCGCGAAGGGTTTCGGAATGAATGGCTGTACCGCCCCACACCGGTAAATCGGCGCGGGGCGGTCAGAATATGTCACCAGCGGAAATACTGTCAGGCAGATTCCGGCCAGATAAAATCAGGGCGAAGCCCTTCATGGACAGGACGGCCATCTTCAGGAGCCGGGGCCCCGCTGGCGGGATCATAAAACGCATGATAGGTCGCAGGCAGGCTGTCCGGGTCATATCCCATCAGGTTTGGCACGATCACCCGAATTCGGCTTTCCTTGTCATCGAGCATGATCGGTGAACCACAGGTTGCGCAGGTGCACAATTCCAGTGGCCCGTTAGCGTTCTGAGCGTTGAAAGGCTGACGGTTGAGGCCATCAAGGTTATCGACGGCCAGATCGCCGTGACCAAAAAAGACCACATGGGTTGTGTCCTGCCCGGTAACACCCTTGCAGACTGAGCAATGGCAGGTGTGGTTGTCGATGGGATCGTTATCCGAGTGGGTGTGAATATGCTCGCACCCACCAGCGTACTTATGAGACATGTCCCCCTCCATGTTAAATTATTGGATCAAATCAACCGCTGAGATCGGTGACTTGACGCGATTAAGCACACTGACTGTAGACCACCGCCGATGACTTAGGCGAGAGATTTATATTTTTTGCTGCCCTACGGTGCCCGTCCAAACAACGCCTTGAGATGGTCGCCAGGCGGGGAGTAGAAGGTCGCGGGCTTGCGGCTGAAATAGCCCTATGAATGCTCGATATGAACTTCCGGCCAGACCTGGCCGTTACGAATAATTCGTTACCTACTTACTGAGAGCGTCGTATACGCCATCCCATTCCGGTAGCGCCGACTCCGCTGAGAGCTTATCGATCCGGTCTTGGTACACGTTGAACAAACGCTCAAGAAACGGCGCAGTCGCACGGCATAGCGCCAGCTTTTGGCGGGCACCTTCCCAGTCCATCGCCCGGTAATGCCTCAACATGTCACCCTGTGCCGCCTTCAAGCCGAGAAAGTCGGGATCCTGGGCTCTCACCTCGTCGCCAAGCAACGCGAATATTCTGACTGGCCTGGTCTTGCCGACCACCCGGACCAGATCCAACTCGATCATGGCAAGATCAGCGGCGACTTCGTGAGTAGCTTCGCTGACGACGCAGCCCACGCCATAAAGTTTGGTCATGCCCTCGAGCCGGGAAGCAAGATTGACCGTATCGCCGATCACGGAATAATCGAACCGCTGTTCAGATCCAAAATTGCCAACGCAGCATTCACCGGTTGCGATGCCGATGCCGATACGCAGCTCAATGGGCAAGCCGCCATCATCCGGTTGAAATTCTGCGAGCTCGGCATTGAGCGGCTGCAGGCGCTCCTGCATGGCTAGAGCCGATAGGCAGGACTTTTTAGCATGAAGTGAATCAACCAGCGGCGCATTCCAAAAAGCCATAACCGCATCACCCATGAATTTGTCGATGGTGCCATCCTTCTCCATGATGATGTCGGCCATGGGCGTCAGAAACCGGTTTATCAGCTGCGTCAGGGTGCTGGCGTCGAGGCGCTCGGAAATCCCGGTAAAATTCCGGATATCGCTGATCAGCACGGAAATTTCACGGGTCTCGCCGCCCAAACCCAATTCCGAATCCGGTAGTGCGATCAGCGTACTGACGAGATCGTCCGAAACATAATGACTGAACGCGTTTCGAAGGCGCCGCCGCTGCCGTTCTGTCACGAGATAGCTCAGCACTGACGAACTCAGAAAAACCAGCACGGCGGCGATCGCCGGATAGATCGGGTCGAGTAGAAACCCATGCCATGCAAAGCTGTACCAGCTTGCACCGATTACGCCGCCGATGACGAATAATCCGGCGATGCCGCCCCAGGCAGGCCCGAATGCCGCCAGCAGGCCGATCAGACCCAGACCCAGAAGCAGAAGCATGAGCAGTTCCGCTCCATCCGCCCAGTCGGGACGGTTGAGAAAATTTTAGGTCAGTATTTGTTCGATGACCTGAGCCTGTAATTCGACACCCGGCACATAGGGATACAACGCCGTGGTTCTGAGATCGGAAAGGCCGGCCGCGCTGGTTCCAATCAGGACAATTGCACCGTTGATGCGGGGCAAATTTGGCTGCCCTCCGAGAACATTCCAGGCGGGAACGGTTCGCCGTTTGGTCCGCACGGTCTCGTAGAGCCACACCCGTCCGGCTGCATCGGTGGGCGTCGTGAACTCGCCAACTTTTACTTCGACGAATCCGGTGTGTTCGCCAAAGGAGGCTTCGCTACTTGCCCCGGACGCCTTTACGATAAACGTGGTTGCCCCCTGAGCGACCCGGAGCCCTTCGATGGCAAGAGAGGGGTAAAGGGTTTCCCTAAGTTTTAGCAGCAGCGGTATGCGGCGGACGATACCGTCGCGTTCCGGGATCAAATTCATCGCCGCGTTTCCGCGCGCAGCCTGCTCTATAGCCGGCAGATTGATCACTGCTCCAGAAAAACCGGGAAGCAAGTGTTTGGGATCCTTCCCCGCGACTGCTATGCCCGCCTTATGCATAGGCCGTGGGCCGGGAGGATCCTGGGTCAGGGCAAATCCCGTGACCACAAGGTTGCGGCTGAGAGCATCGACAAAAAGATCGTCGTGACTTGGCAGGGCGGTGAATGCCGCGCGCAGGGCCTTGCCCTTCTTGTTCTCCGGCAAATATCTTAACAGGTTTGCCGGTGACGTCCGGTCGGGTTCCGAGAACACTGCATCAAAAACGATGGTCGCGGCACCGTACTCGGTCAGCGTTGTCACCAGCTTCGCCAACAGCGACCGGGGCCAGGGCCATTGCCCCAATTCGGACAGGCTGCGGTCGTCTATATCGACCACGACAACGGGAAGCTCCTGGTAGGCCCTCGGTTTAAGGCGTTGATAGGTATCGAAGACCCGATGCCGGGCATCCTGCAGCAGGGGTGGATCGATAGCCCGTAAGGTCAGGCAGAGCGCCAGGATAACGGCGGGAGTCACCCATAGAAGCAACCGGGCACTAATGTTCGACATCAAAAACAGGAATCGTCAATGCAGGCCGGAATAGTGGGAACATTTGTTTGCAGAACACGCTGGATGACGCTGGTATCGAACGGCTCAAGCGACCGTAAATCGTTCAGAAGTGCGTCGCCGGCGGGGTCTGATAAGGCTGGCGGGAGGTCCGGTGACAGAGCCGGTACCGGGACGTTCGCTCCGCCCTGACCGCCCGCTGCCGGAAGCCCGAGGGCAACAATGCCAGGTGGCGTTTCAAACATCCGGTTCATATTTGCGAACTGCTCCGCCGTCAGCCGACTGAAGGCAATACCGCCTGCCGCGTCTATGGCCGCCCGGAATTCCTGACGGGCAAGGGTTGTAACGCGTATGCCACCATTGCCGTTTCCGGTGGCAATTGTGGTCTCGTCTCCGAAGATATGTGTCGTCGTAACGCTTCTGCCTGATGGGCCCACGGAAAACTGGTTGATACCGCCGCGAATACCCAGTGTCGCCACTGGGGTCTTGAATTCAACCCGGCTCGACTTGCTGATCCGTCCACCGATGAAACGAAACACTCCTTTGGTCGCGGAAAAGGCAATTTTTCCGCTTTTGGCCTTGGGATCATAAAGGTAGGTGTCGAGAACAAGATTGGAATTTGGACCAACCGTCAGCGTACTGCCGTCGCGAAACAGCAGATGGATCCGCCCGGTCTCCGATGTGGTGATTTTTTCATCCTCCACCAGATCGGTACCGATCTCGAGAACCCGTTCCGGCTGGTGCGGCGGCTTGCCGGTGGCAATTAGCGTCGCAGCCGAAGCCACTCCGACCTCGCTTTGGGATGCAGGGGCCTGTGCGCATAACGGCGCTGTGAAGCCCATGAAAATAGAGGCTAAAAAAGCAAGATGAAAATATTTGTTCATTTCTTCTCTCCTTACTCATTCCCTCTGTTAATAAAAATTAATATTTATCGTTAAAAAATAAATACTTATTCCAATTTTATTATAATTTATATTTCACGGCAAGGGATACATCCACGTTGTCATGCTCAAAATTTGCGATATTCGATCCGTTGTTTCTATAACCGATGCTGAAAATTGCCGATAGCTCGCGGCTGAACGGAACTTCGCTCGCAAAGCGCAGGGTCCAACGCTGATTAATCCGGCTTCGGGCGGGTTCCAAATCGACATTGGCCTCGTCGTATCGTGCCTTGGCGTATTCGACCGTCACAATGGATGTCCAGCTGTTTTGCGTTAATTCGAACGGCGCTGCGTACCGTGCGGTCAAACCCAGCAAGGCGGCGTATTCGGCGTTACTCTCGAATGGCGCACTGGCATTCTGAAAAATGGCCCGGGCCCGAATTTTCGCGCCAACGGTTGGTGTGACTGCCCGTGTGAGGTTGATCTGAAGCGTGTGCTCGATCCCATCGAGGTTCGATGAGTTTGGGCGGCGTGCGGAGTCCCGGTAATACCGGTCGCTGGCGTCGTAGGAAAAATTGGCGTGGCTCTTGTCGCCCAGATCCCGCTCAAGCCGGATGCCTGCTCCTGCCGTCGCATAGAGCCGCGCCTCGCCGAGGCGGGCGTATTCCGCCTGCAGGAACGGCCGTATGGAAAGCCCGCGGAAATACCCCCGCTGAAATTTAAAACTCGGACCACTATGGGCATCGAGAAATATCAGGTCGAACTCGTCCTCGGACATCTGCTTGGCGCCATAGAGCAGAAAGTCGCTCTCCACCGTTGTGGCATCGATCGTATTCAAGTCGTATACGTGCCGAACATTGAGACTGCCGAATAGGTCGAAGTCCTCCTTTTTAGTGAAACTGTCTTCCAGGGCGGCATTTGCTCCCGTCTGTTGCTGGGCCACAGACGACGCGGCATTGACATTGCTTTGGTAGCGGATTCCTGCGGTTAGCGAACCGTTGAGGCGATGCTGCGCGGTTCGATTATCGATTTCCTGTATGAATTCCGCCGCACGCAAGCGTAACGCTGCTGGAATAAATTTTATCCGTAGGGCGCTCAGGAAATAGGATTTGGCGAGGGCGTAGGATTTCAGCCGGAAATACAAGATGCCAAGCTCGTAGCGTACGCGCCAGTTCTCCGGAAGGGTAATCAGCAGCCGGGATAAGGCGGCGGCGGCCCCTTCGAGATCGCCTGTTTCAGCCGCCAGCCGGGCAAACCGGAACGTCTTGTCCAAATTACCGGGGTCGCGCAACATATCCTGGAATGCGCTGTCGTAATCGCTTGCTGCGGGGTCTGGCGACACCAGGATTTGGGCAGCGACGCCTCGGGCACAGGAAACCAGGACAGCGGCAAGGACGCATGCCACAAGAATAATTCCCAGTCGTTAGCCGAAGCCGACACGCAATGTCATCCCCCCGTATCCTCGTAGGCTTGAATATTTTCTTATGTGTCTGCTGTGTCTACATAAAATTTTGTCAGAGGCCTTTTATGAATCAATAGTTGCCTCAATTTCATCCGGACGCAAACCCGGCCGAACAGGAAATATTCGGTCAATAAAAATTAACACCTGTAATGCCGGGCCGATTCGAGGCAATTAACGCGGGATTACCGCCGGACGTCACCGACCAGGTCGTAACGTATGCGCGCCGGGCGGGGATTCGAGGGCCGCGAGTTTGCGGCTGTAATAGCCCCATGAATGCTCAATATGAACCTCCGACCAGATCTGGCCGTTGCGTTCGGCCTCGGCCGCCTCGTCGGGGAAGCTCCAGTCCAGGCCCGAGGCGGTGATGTCGAGCTGCGCCCTGCAGGCCCGCTCAAGCCAGATGCCGACGCAGGTGGCCGCTTCGGTGGACGCGCCGCAGAACGTGACGCCGTGGTTTTTCATGAACACCGCCAAAGCGGGCCCCAGCGCCTGGGCCAGTTCGCGGCCGAGATCCACTGACTTTACCAGCGCGCCGGTGCCGTGGAACATGGGCACGCGGTCGGTGAAATAGCTCGCCTCCAGCGTCACCGGGCGCAGATCGCCGTCGGTGGCCGAGAACACGCAGGTATAATAAGGGTGGGTGTGGACCACGCAGTTTATGTCAGGGCGGGCTTTCAGGATCTCCGAATGGATGGGCCATTCCGAATGGCAGCGCCCGCTGCCGGCAATCTGTTTACCGTCGAAGGTGACGAGGACGAAATCTTCGGCATCCGCCACCTCGCCAAGCCCGATGGCGTTGCGCTTCATCCAGAAACCGCGCCCGTCGGGATCGCGCAGGGACAGATGACCGAGGGTCATGTCGCCATGGCCCTCCATCTCCAGGATACGGCAGGCCGCGGCCAGCTTGTCCAGATCGGCG
>JABJKO010000354.1 GCA_018660305.1 Rhodospirillaceae bacterium | reverse complement strand
TCGCAGCCGCCGCGACCGCACCCTGCACGCGATCTGCCGTAGGCCGGGTGGGATTGGCGAAGGCTGACGCTACCTGATCAAGGGACTGTCCCTCGATATAGGGCTTCAGGGAGTTGAGAAAAGCTTCGCTGCCAAGATAATGGCCGGCCCGCAGGTTTCTCCAAGGAGAGGGTGTGTCGGTTGCCTCCTCCACGTACGTGCGCCAGGCGGCCTGCGCTTCGTCGAGATCAGTGCCAAAATCCGACAACACGAACTCCGTTGTGAGCCAGTCTGACCATGCATCGTCACTTGCCAGCGCGCGATAGCTGGACCAGCGCCATAGATCGACCCGATTGACCATGTCGAGGCGAACCGGGTTATTTACCACATGGCGGCATATCTCAACCAAGTGGCGTTCTTTTTCGAACAGGATCGCCTTGTAACGCCCCTGAAAGAGATGCCCGGAGCGTTGATGGCGCCGGCCGAACCATTGCGAATAACGCATGTTGAGCCGGCCCATGCCGCGGCCGAGATTGGGTTCCGGGGTCTCGATCACAAGATGATAGTGGTCTCCCACCAGGCAGTAGCTATGGCACAGCCAGTGATGTTGCCCGACCTCGATGATCAGAAGATCGAGAAACTTCTGGGCGTCTTCGATGTCGGTAAAAAGCGCCTGCCCAAAATTGCCGCGCGCCGTGATGTGATAGCACGCGCCGGGAAATTCGATGCGAAGGGGACGGGACATGTCCGCACAGTACCCGAATCATGTCCCTCATGTACGGATAAAGTGATGACCCCTTTTCCTGAACCGTTCGCTCATGGCTTCTTTGTCCCAAGGATATCCTTTGGTCGGCGGAAATTCGGCACAGAAGAGGAGGTCTCTCCGTTTTTCGCGCAAGCCCGGGCAAAGGCAGGATGACAGTAATTTGAATTAATAATCTGTCACGAGTCTGCTATCTCCGGTTGTTAGAAAATCATATGGTTGTTACCATTTTTAGTGTTGGCTTTGACATTCAAACAGGGGAGAAAACAATGAAATCCACATTTTGGCTATCCAGATTATCGGTCTTTGCTGTCGTCGGATTGTTCGTTCAACCGGGCGCCGCTATGGCGGCTACCGTCGATTGTAATGCCGGTGGAAATCTTCAGGCCGCGATCAGCGGCGCCGTTCCCAATGAGCCGATTTTTATCACGGGGAATTGTGCGGAGAACGTCTTCATCCGCACGGACGGTCTTTCGTTTTCGGGCAACACACCAGCGGATGGGGTGGATGGCTCCATATCGGTCGCCGGCGCAATCCGAATTCAGATGCATGGCATGACGGTGAAGAACAGCACCGGTAATGGCGTTATTGTTACCGAGGGCGGTTCGGTCCTCTTCCTGAACGTAACGATTACCGGTCATTCAAGGGCCGGCGTCCTCGTGCTCGACAACTCATTGGCCCGCATCATTAACGGGTCGATCGATAACAATACCCGCCAGGGTGTTTTCCTGTCGGGCAGTTCCCGGGTCACTCTCTCCAACGTGGATGTCACCAATAACGGCAGGGAAGGAGTTTCCGCCGGCGAGGGAGCGTCCGTCTCCGTGAGAAATTCTTCGACAATTACGGACAATACGGGCGACGGGCTCAGAATTATCCAGAACTCGTTCGGCCGGCTTGATGACAGTACGGTCTCCGGTAACGGACGGCCCATTCAGCTCTTCGACGCCGGTGTCCTTAGCATGGCCCGCAACGTCATTTCATCGGACGTTGCGGACATTCCCGGCTCGACCGGCGGCATTCTGGCCAATCGTAACTCAACCCTTCGCCTCGGAGGCGGCAATATCATTACAAACACCGCCGCGGCGGGAGGAACCGCCATATCCGCCGCGGGCGGTTCTCACATCCGTCAGGGCGACGCAGGGGCCCCGGCCTCCATCAGTTCCACCAGCGGCGTTGCGGTTAACGTCACGAATATGAGCCAGGTGGATTTGCGCAACTTTACACTGTCCGGCCTGACCGTGGTAAACCGCCATTCGCTCCTAAGGCTGCGCAAGGATGACACCGGGCTTGTAACCGGCGATATCGAGGTTGGGCGCGATTCGGCGGTTAACTTCGGGCTAATAGAGTCCGGTTCGGTCCAGGTCACCGGGACCGTCACCTGCATGGATACGGAATCGAGCGCTGATTTACCCAATCAAACGGCGGTGGATATCGTTGGTGGAGACGGCGAGGAGTTGGATTGCTCCGGTTACAACGCGGGAAATAATCCCAATTGAGCCGGTTCAGGCTATAGGTGAGACTTGGGGCGGCGGATCCATTGCCGCCCCATTTTTCCATGGGTGAGGCATCACATCCAGTCAGCGCGGGCAGATTCGCCTTATCGGTAATACGGGTAGTCTCAGGTTCAGCGGAAGAAAGTCCGAAACTGTTTGAGGATTTCTTCGGGCGCTTCTTCGGCGATATAATGGCCCGACGCGACAGCGCCGCCTGTTATCTGGTTGCTGCAGTAATCCCGCCAGATTTCCAGCGGCCGGTACCATTTCTCGATCTTGCCGCGGGCGCCCCACAGCGCCAGCAACGGACAAATGACTTTGTCGCCGGCCTCCCGGCTGGCGCGATCGTGTTCCAGATCGATGGTGGCGGCAGCGCGGTAATCCTCGCACATGCCTCTGATCATATGGGGATTGCGGATTGCGCTCAGATAATCCCCATAGGCATCGGGGTCAAAGAAATCGTCGCCCTTGGGTTCGCGCGAGGTATGGCGGCGGAACCACGCTTCCGGCGCCTCATTGATGAGTATTTCAGGAAACGGGTGAGGCTGGGCGAGCCAGAACCAGTGATAGTACCCCATGGCGAAATCCATATCGGCCCGTTCGAAATGTTCGATGGTGGGCACGATATCGAGGACGGCCAGCATGAGAACACGCTCCGGATGATCGATGGCGAGCCGATGCGACACCCGGGCGCCCCGGTCATGGCCAGCCAGATAGAACCGGTCATGGCCCAGATGGGTCATAAGCTCGGCCATGTCCCGCGCCATTTCACGCTTGGCATAAGGGGCGTGATCGGCGCTTGCCTCGGGTTTGTGGGAGCCGCCATAGCCGCGCAAATCGGGGCACACGACGGAATAGGCGGCGGCTAGGTCGGGCGCAACCTTATGCCACATGGCATGGGTCTGGGGATTGCCGTGCAGCAGTAGCAGAGGCGGACCGGAACCACCGGTGCGAACCCGGAGATCCCCGTCCTTTACGGCGATGTTTTGCATGCGAAATCCGGGGAAGAAGGTCATAAATTGTGTTTGTTCAGGTGCAGCCGAAGATCGCGGCGCATTGTATCGACTTTGGCGAATCGGCACACCGGTGGGGTGAGGCAGGAGCATTTGCGCAAAACCGTCTTTTGATCGATGGTCATTATGCACTTCATGGGTGACTGTTGAGCGTGACGTCCGGAAATAACAAAACTCTCTCGCTGCCGGTTCGGCCGCGGCGTTTTATTGATCATATCTCGCTTCCCTTTCTGGCGCGGATGCGGCTGTACGACCCGGCCCGGAAGCCGCGGGGAGGCAGGAAGCTCAAACGGAAGCTGGGGCAGTTCGCCGACGAGCTGTTTCACGGTTGGCTGAACGTGCCTGCGCGGGGAACGATGAGCATACGCGCCAGTGACGACAAGGGCGGCACGGTGGAGTTTGACGCGCATCAGTCCGCCTATCTCGCCTTCGCCAGCCGCCAGCTTCATGGCGGATACGAACCTGCGGAGACGCTGTTTCTCGAGGCTGTCCTGGCGAAGTCGAGCAATTTTTACGATGTCGGCTGCAACTGGGGATATTTCTCGCTGCTTGCCGCGACCCATCCGGTGTTTCAGGGGCCGGTATTTGCCTTTGATGTTTCCGTCGAGATGAACGCCGCCCTCGCCCGTATGGGGACATCGCTCGAACTGGATAACTTGGCTGTGGCGGGGTACGGACTCTCCGACAGGGCTGGTACGGTCGGACTTTCGGCGGGGCGGTCAGCTCATTTAACCCAGATTACGAATTTACGCGCCCCGGGTGGTGAATCGGGCAGGACTGCCATTGTTCAGCGCCTCGACGATCTTGCGTTGCCACCCCCGGACCTGATGAAAATCGATGTAGAGGATCACGAGTAGGCGGTTTTTGAAGGGGGACGCGAGACTTTGGCGGCGCATCATCCGCTTATCCTGTTTGAGTGCCGCGGCGATCATGTGGGCAACGCCGCCGGGGACGTGCTGCGTTCACTCGGCTACCGGCTTTACGCCCTGCGGCTGGGCGATGGCGGGACACCGGTTATGGATCTGTCTCCCGTCGACGCGGTGGGCCTGTCCTCACTTGGGCAAACCAACCTGGTCGCCGTTGCTGAAGGCGATGAAGCGCGCTGGTTCGCGTAAGGGGCGTTGGTTCTGCTGGCCGCCAGCGGCTCGTAATAGGCGGCGGTGAGCCCGGCCTTATCCCGGGCGGCGCGATTGAACGGCGGTTTCAACATTCCTTTGAAATTTTGCCGGACCAGATCATGCCAGGTGGATATGGGGTCGAGGGCCCGCTGTTGCGCCACCCATTCAAACCAGCGCCGGCCTATGCCCACATGACCGATTTCGTCGGCATAGATGCGTTCCAGAACGGCAACGCTTTTCAGATCCTGTGCGCGGCGTAAATTTTCAATCATGGCCGGGGTCACGTCGAGACCGCGCGCCTCCAGGACCAGGGGCACGACGGCGAGACGTGCCAGCACATCATGGAAGGTGTTGCCGGCCGCCTCCCACAACCCGTCATGGGCCGGCAGATCGCCATAGGTTACGCCAAGCTCACCGAGCCTGTCGCGGAGTAGCATGAAGTGCTGCGCCTCTTCGTCGGCAACTTTGATCCAATCGTCGAAGAAAGCACGCGGCAAATCCTGGCCGCTGAACCGGGCGATGATATCGCAGGCCAGATCGATGGCGTTCAATTCGATATGGGCCAGCGCGTGCAGCAGTGCGATGCGGCCCTTGTCCGTCGCCGCCTTTCCCCGGCGCGGCATTTCCCGGGGCGGCCGTAGTTCCGGCCTGTCCGGCCGGGCGGGCCGGTCCGGTGGAGCGCAAATGCCGATTTCCGAGATGTCTCCGCTCCGCCAGCGTCGCGCAACCGATCTGGCGGCAGCGGCTTTGGTGGCCGGTGGGGCGGTTTTCAGAACGAAGCAGAAGGCGTCGGCGAGTGTCGTGGCGCCGTCCACGGTCATCAGGCCAGGGCCTGGGTCAGGTCGCCGATGGGCCCGACCAGCAGCGGTGCAAACAGGACAATCAAATTCTTCACGTTTTCGGCCATTGATGAATTAATTCCGTGGTCACTGAGCCAGCCGGCCAGATCCTGTCCGTCGACATGATTTTCCACATGGCGCCGGGCACGCACATAGAGAATGGCGAGCGGTCCGACGAAGACCGAAAATAGCGTCAGCGTGTAGATTGCCCCCCAAAATGTCGCCAGGCTTCCGGCATAACCTGTTAGGGCGGCGGCGAACCCGGGCGGGGCGCTCTTGATGGAAACCAGACCGGTGGGCAGTTGAAAAAACAGGAGCGCCGCAATTGTGCTGGTGACCAAAACAAGGCTCAACACGTAGAAGCAGCGAAACAGGATTTTGATATTTCTGCGAAACGATTCGGCCCAGCCGTCGGCGTGAGGCAAACCGATGCGGCGTAACAGGGCACAGGAGATTCCTGCCGCCATAATGACGCTGATAACGCCCAACGCGCTCGGGTACAGCACGGCAATGGCGAGGGGCGACAAACTGCCAGGTGGGGCGCTACCCGCCAGATCGGCTGCCAGCGTCGAGGCCCGAAGCAGGGCGTCGATGGTGAAATAGGTCATTTGATAGGCAACAAGGGGTGGGCTCACCTGCGAAAGCCAGACCATCGCACCCATAACACCGAGGCCTATCACCAAGACCGTGGCCACGATGGGTTTAAAATCCATCGATGCCGTTCGTCGTAGAACCAGCCAAAAATAGATCAGCGCGCTCAGGCAGACGCCCGTATGCAGGGCGACCGAAGCGGCGAAGACGATGCGCGCACTCGAATGCTGCAGGAACGCCGTACCATCGGCGGCAAGCATTCCCGGTGCAATTGCGCTGGGGATGTCCGGAAGACCGACAAACTGGAGGAGCGGAACCGCAAAAAGAACAGGGATGACCGGAACAATAACGGGCCAAAGCCAGGCAACGCCTTTGGTTGCGGATTTCGTGTCTTCGGAGGTAGCTATTCTCTGTTCTCCCTTCCTGCGCTTCCGGATATGTCTAACCCCGCGCAGCCTCCAACACTTTTTCCACATGGCCTTTGACGCGCAGATTACGCCAGACAGCGGCGATGACACCTTTCTCGTCGATCAGGAAAGTCGACCGCACGATACCCATATAGGTCTTGCCGTAATTCTTCTTTTCCTGCCAGACCCCATAGGCTTCGCACAGGGTGCCGTCCTCATCAGCCACCAGAGTGAACGGCAAATCGTATTTGGCCTTGAACTTGTCGTGACGGGCGACGCTGTCCTTCGAGACGCCGATAATCTCCGCGCCCGTCTTTGAAAAATCGGGCAAGGCATCGCGGAACCCACACGCCTCGGTGGTGCAACCGGGCGTGTCGTCCTTCGGATAAAAATACAGAACCAGCTTCCTGCCCATGAGGGCCTTCAGCGACGCCGTTCCGCCACCGTCGGTGGGCAGAGAAAAATCCGGCGCCTTATCTCCAATGTCCAGTGTCATTACTTTTAATCCAGCGTGTAGGACCCGTCGGAGAATTTGACGTGCAGATTGAAGCCGCCTTCGTTGACGTCCCAGGCCTGGATACGGAATTTGCGAAAACCCTGCTTATGAAACGGATCGGCTTCGGCAATTTTCTTTGCCGCGGCCATGTTCTTGGCGCGGACCACGATCATACCGGGCCCCTGCGGTTTTCCCTTGGCATCGACGAACGGACCGGCGGCGAACAGCTTTCCCTCGCGTTCGATCTTTAGCTGGTATTCGATATGCTTGGGGAAGATCTTGCGCCGGTCGCCGGTCTTTTCGGTGGGCTCGGAGAAGATGATGTAGAGCCGTTTGTGCAGCATCTTGGCGTGCAGCGCGTCGACTTGTTTCGGCGTCATGGCCATTTTCTTATTTCCTTAAATGCGTTCAAGAATATGCAGCCCGCGGTCGCGGTCCACGAGATAAATAAGCCCACGGTCATCCCAGCAGACATCGTTGCTCAGCACCTGCCGCGATCCTTCGGGCACGTCCGGTGTGAAGTGCGCGACCACCTTCATATCGTATGGGTTTGAGATGTCCACCATCTGCATGCCCTTGGAGAACCACGCCACCGGGATTTCGGTTCCCTTTACGTCTTCAGCGGGCTGATGACAGCCCGAGCGCGGCGGCGCGTTCTCTCGATCGAGCTGGATAGTGGATACCGGGATCGGGTTGGTTTCGTCTGAAATATTGACCATCCACAACATGGCGCCCGGATGCTGGGTCCACAGAGGTCCCGCGTCCTCGTCGGCCACCACCATCCATTTTTCCCCTTCGATGTCGAAGGGGATGGGAAGACAGGTGTGGGTGGGGAAGGGGAAGGGCGGGCTCCAGTCGAGACCGGAGACAAATTTCGGTTTCGACATATCCTCGATGTCGAGGATCACGAAGCCGCCATGCCAGTAGCTGGTGTAAAGCCGGTTGCCCATGCGGATGGGATGATGGCACCGATGGGCGTCGGCTTCCCAGGTGGGTTCCTCGCCGCCGCCGATCCATTGTCCCGGCATGTGCCAGCGGCCCACCTCTTCCGGCTTGGTGGGGTCCTTGAGATCCAGGATCACCACGATGTTGCCGATATAATCGTCGAATTCCGGCGAGATATAGGCGTAGCGGCCGTCATAGGTGAAGCGATGCACACCGCTTTTGTCGCACGGCCAGAAATGAATATGTTTGGGATGGGCCGGGTCCGACACATCGGTGATGTTCAGTCCGCCGCGGAAGCCTTCGTCGGGGGTTCCGGCATAGGCCTTGGATTCATAGTTGGTGAGCATCAGCCCGTCCTGGACACGGACCTTGTGGGCGTGCACGCCTTCATGATTGCACTCGATCTGGGCCAGCTGGCGCGGGTTGGCCGGGTCTTCCACATCGATGATGGTTGTGGCCTCCGGCCCCGTGGTATGGCCGACATAGGCCGTCGTGCCGTCGACCACCACCTGACCACCGCCACGGCAATCGAAATAGGCAATTTCACGAATTCCTTCGGCATCGGGCATTGGGTATCCCCCTCATTTATCGTTGGTTTTCTTCGGCCGGTGGTAGTTCCGCCGCGGGAACTTCAATCAGGTCCCGGAAGATTGTATGGCAGGTCTCCGCCGTGTCCAGAATTTCCTCCCGCAAAGTGTCCAGAGAGTCTTGACCGCACACATTCGTCACGAAGGTCCGGCAGCCATCCGGTAGAATTGCCAGATCGAAATTTTCGCCGACGCTGAGCCTGATGACGCCCTGAATATTACGCCAGAGCTGCATGGCGCCAACCAGGGTACTCGCTGTCTTTTCGTCTATCGCGCCGTGGTCGCGAAGCTTCATCAACGCGTCGGTGGTATTTTGCGCGATGATCCCTGGCTGGTCATGGGCATATCGAAGCTGCAAATATTGGGAGAGAAACTCGATGTCGACCAGACCGCCGCGTAAATTCTTGACGTCCCACGGACCGCTGGCGGGGCGGTCCCGTTCGATGCGTGCCCGCATGGACGCCACATCCCGTAACAACCCATCAGGGTCCCGCGGCGCGGTTAGCACGTCCGTGATGGATTGTTCCAAATGTCGCCTCAGAACATCATCCGCGACAATCACACGCGCCCGTGTCAACGCCATGCGTTCCCATGTCCAGGCGTCCTCCCGATGGTAACGGACAAATGAATCGAAGGACGAGGCCAGGGGGCCGGCATTGCCGGACGGCCGCAGCCGCATGTCGACCTCATAGAGCGTGCCTTCGCCGGTTGGCGCGGTAATCGCCCCCATGTAACGCTGGCCAAAACGCGTGTAATAGGGGATCGCGGGAAGCGGTTTCGGTCCATCCGACGCCTCGTCATCGCACTGGTAGACGAAGAGCAAATCCAGATCCGAGCCGATGGTAAGCTCGCGCCCGCCCAGTTTCCCCAACGCGACAATTGCCATATTGCCGTTCTTCATGCGGCCATGCTGTTTGGAGAACTCGTCCTCAAGCCGGGGGTACAGCGCATGCAGCGCCGCATCGGCAATATGGGAAAGAGCTGATCCCGCCTGATCCGGCGTAAGCCGCCGCCGCAGGATCTGGACCCCGATCTGGAATTGGCGGTCGTTCACCTGGCGCCGCAGAATATCCAACGTGTCCTGAAAATCGCGCGCCTGTTCGAGGGCGGTGTCGAGTTCGGCGATCAACAGATCTGAATTCGGCGGACTTTCAAAAAAATCTGCCGTGAGCACGGCATCAAACAGGATGGGGTAACGATTCAATGTCTCCGACAGGCGGGGTGCACTGCCCATGATTTCGGCCAGCAATTCGAGGAGACCGGGGTTCGTATGGAGCAGGGACAGTAGCTGTACCCCGGCGGGAAGCGCGCTCAGGAAATCATTGAAGCGGAGCAAGGCGGCATCGGGCTCCAGCGTCTTTCCCAGCGCGGCGAGCAGCGGCGGCACCAATTCGGTCAGGAGTTCCCTCGCCCGGGTACTGCGCAGAGCGCGGTACCGCCCGTGGTGCCACATGCGAACTGTTGCCGCGACCGTCGAAGGCTCCGCGAAACCCATCTCATCAAGGGTTCTGAGCGTGTCCGGGTGGTCCTCGCCACCGGTAAACATCAACGTTCCCGGGCCGGCGAGATCCGGCGATTCCTCGAATAGACCGGCATAAATATCTTCCACGAGGTGGAGCTGCGTCGACAGGGCCCCGGAAAAAGCGTCGGTCTCCTCATACCCCATGAATTTGGCAACATTCTCAAGCTTGGCCGGATCATTCGGTATGTCATGGGTTTGCTGATCGTCGATCATCTGCAGGCGATGTTCGACGGTCCGTAAAAATTCATAGGCCCTCTCGAGCTTGGCCGTTACGTCCGGCTCAATGTGGCCAGCCTCTGCCAGCTGTCGCAACGCCTCGCAGGTTTCCGGGGTCCTGAGGCCGGGATCGCGCCCGCCCCAGATCAGCTGTTGCGTCTGGGCAAAGAATTCGATTTCGCGGATGCCGCCCCGCCCGAGCTTGACGTTGTGACCGGCGATGGCGATCTGCGTGCCTCCTTTGACGGCGTTGATCTGGCGCTTGATCGAATGGATGTCCTGGATCGCGGCGAAATCGAGATTGCGCCGCCAGATGAAGGGTCTCAGAAAATCGAGAAACCTGTCGCCGGCCACGCGGTCGCCGGCGACAGGCCGCGCCTTGATCATGGCCGCGCGCTCCCAGTTCTGGCCGGTGCTCTCATAGTAGGTCTCGGCGGCCTCGGTGGAGAGGGCCGGGGGCGTCGATCCAGGGTCGGGCCTTAGACGCAGGTCGGTTCGAAAGACGTAGCCGTCGCCGGTGCGTTCTTCCAGAATTCGCACCAGCTTGCGCGCGAGCCTGACAAAAAACTGCTGCGGTGACCTGGCACCTACATAACGGACGACCTCCCTGTCGAACAAAATGATCAGATCGATATCGCTGGAGTAATTCAGCTCCCTTGCGCCGAGCTTCCCCATGCCCAGAACAAAAAAGCCGGAGCTGTGTTGCGGATGTTCGCAATCGGGCAGTTCAATTTCACCGGCCTGATGCCCCTCGTATAACAAGTGGCCAACCGC
The DNA here is from genome assembly GCA_018660305.1 of Rhodospirillaceae bacterium. Next base: position 138 of record JABJKO010000354.1, on the reverse strand, counting down.
CTGTTGAAGCGCCTGTTCGGCAAACAGGCTCAGGGCCTGTGTTATCCCGTTCAGGTTCCACAACCCGGCGATGTCGGCACAGGCGACGGTCAGCGCAACCCGCCGCCGGGCCCGGCGCAGGACCGCCATAATGGTATC
>JABJKO010000353.1 GCA_018660305.1 Rhodospirillaceae bacterium | reverse complement strand
TTGACGAACACGTCTCCCAGCGTCGCCAGATCTTTGACGAACGACGAATCATTTGCCTCTTCGCCCGGGTGAAACCGCAGATTTTCCAGCAGGGCGATTCCGCCGGGCGGCAGGGCATCGATAACCGCCTGGGCCGCCTCGCCGATACAATCCTCGGCAAAGGCCACATCCCGGCCGCCCAGGGCCTTTTTCAGCGGTTCCAGGAGCGGCCGAAGCGACATTTCAGGGACTACCTTGCCCTTGGGCCGGTCGAAATGGGACATGAGGATTACCCGGCAACCGCGATCGGCAAGCTCGAGAATGGTCGGCGCCAGACGCTCTATCCGCGTCGCGTCGCTCACCGCCCCGTCGCGCATGGGCACGTTAAGATCGCCGCGCAGCAGCACGCAGGGAGAGGCCGACGCATCTTGCAGCGCCGGCAGAGTGTCGAGCGTCAGGAAATCAGCCATGAAGCCGGGTCCTCGGACCGAAAATCAGATCAGCCGAGTTTGCCCATCTGAACGGCGGTGTCGGACATGCGGTTGGAGAAGCCCCATTCGTTGTCGTACCACGACGCCACACGGCACAGCTTGCCGTCCACCACCTGGGTCTGGGTGAGATCGAAGATCGAGCTTGCCGGGTTGTGGTTGAAATCCGAAGACACCAGCGGCTCGTCATTGGTGATCAGGATGTCCTTCAGCCGATTGCCTTTAGCGGCCTTGATGATCGCCTTGTTGATCTCATCCGGCGTGGTCTTGCGCTTGGCGGTGAATTTGAGATCGACGATGGAGACGTTGGCTGTCGGCACGCGGATCGACGTCCCGTCCAGCTTGCCATTGAGCTTGGGCAACACCAGACCCACTGCCTTGGCCGCGCCGGTGGAGGTCGGGATCATGGAATAGGCCGCCGCCCGCGCCCGGCGCGGATCGGGGTGCAGTGTATCCTGCAGACGCTGATCGCCGGTATAGGCGTGGATGGTGGTCATGTAGCCCTGCTGGATGCCGATGGCCTGATCGAGGACCGCGGCAACCGGCGCCAGGCAATTGGTGGTGCAGGAGGCGTTGGAGACGATCTTGTGGCTCTTGCGCAGCTTGTCGTCATTGACGCCGCACACCACGGTCAGATCTTCGCCCGTGGCCGGCGCGGAAATCAGGACTTTCTTGGCCCCGGCATCGATATGGGCCTGGACCTGCTCGCGCTTGGTGAAGATGCCGGTGCATTCCATCACCACATCGACACCCAGCTTGCCCCAGGGCAGATCGGCGGGGTTGCGCTCGGCGAAGACCCGGATGTTGCCGTTGCCGATATTGATGCCGGTCTTGGTGACCTTCACGTTGCCGGGAAATTTGCCGTGCATGGTGTCGTATTGCAGCAACCGCGCATTGGCCTCGACACTGCCGAGATCGTTGATGGCAACGAACTGAATATCCTTGCGGCCGGACTCATATGCCGCGCGTAACACTAAACGACCAATTCGGCCAAACCCGTTGATGGCAACCTTAACCGCCATAATTCCCCTCCGTCGTATGAACTCTACAGTTGCGAACGCGCCGCATCGGCGACAGCTCCCGCGGTAATCCCGAAAAATTCGTAAAGCTGGCCGGCCGGTGCCGAGGCGCCAAAGCCGGACATGCCGATGAACCTGCCCCCGGTGCCGATATAGCGTTCCCAGCCCAACTGCACGGCGGCCTCAACGGCGACCCGGGCGGTATTTTGACCAAGAACGCTCTGTCTATAATCCTCGGGCTGGTGATCGAACAATTCCCAGCACGGCATGGACACCACCTTGGCGGCGATTCCATCCGCCTTGAGCAGCGCCTGCGCTTCAACCGCAATGGATACTTCCGATCCCGTACCGAACAGGGTGACCTGTGCCTTACCTTCGGCTGGCGAGATCACATAACCGCCCCGCGCACACAGATTGTCGTTACTCTCCTCGATCCGCAGCGCCGGCAGGCCCTGACGGGTCAGCACCATGGCCGACGGCGTTTCCGTCGCGGTCAGGGCCAGTTCCCAGCATTCCGCGGTTTCCATGGCATCGGCGGGGCGGAACACATTGACGTTTGGCATGGCCCGCAGGCTGGCGAGATGCTCGACCGGCTGATGGGTCGGGCCATCCTCGCCAAGCCCGATGGAATCATGGGTCAGCACATGGATCACCCGCTGCTTCATCAGCGCCGACAGGCGCAGCGCCGGGCGCAGATAGTCACTGAACACCAGGAAAGTACCGGAATAGGGGATCACCCCGCCATGCAGCGCCATACCGTTCATGGCTGCCGCCATGCCGAACTCGCGGATCCCGTAATGAATGTAACGGCCGGAGAAATCGTCGGCCGACAGGGATACCATGTTGGGCACCTTTGTGTTCACCGAGCCGGTCAGATCGGCGGAGCCACCGACCATCTCGGGGATCGCCGGAACCAGCGCTTCCAGCACGGCGCCGGAAGACACCCGCGTCGCCCGGGCGGGCTTCTCGGCAATAAGCTGTTTCTTGAAGTCCGCCATGGCCGCTTTCCAGTCGGCGGGCAGATCGCCGACGATAGCGCGGTCGAACTCGCCGCGCACGGAATCATCCAGCGCCCCGTGGCGGTCGTCCCAGGCGGATTTTGCGTCGCCGTTGCGCGCGCCAAGGGTGCGCCAGGCCTGCAGAAGCTCATCGGGGATCTCGAACGGCGCGTGGGGCCAACCCAGTTCCTCACGGGTGAGTTCAATTTCGTCGGCACCCAACGGCGCGCCGTGGGAGCCAGCGGTGCCCTTCTTGTTGGGCGAGCCATAGGCGATGGTGGTCTTGCAGGCGATCAGCGACGGCTTGCCGCTGAGTTTCGCCTCGACGATGGCGCCCGCGACGGCTTCCGGATCGTGCCCGTCGACGCTGGCGGTATCCCAGCCATAGGAGGCAAACCGTGCCGGCACGTCGTCGGACCAGGACAGATCGGTGCCGCCATCGATGGAGATATTGTTGTCGTCGTACAGCACAATCAGCTTGCCGAGTTTCAGATGTCCGGCAAAGGAGGCCGCCTCATGGCTGATGCCTTCCATGAGATCGCCATCGCCGGCGATCACATAGGTGTAATGATCGACCAATTCGTCGCCAAACCGCGCCGCCACCATGCGCTCGGCCATGGCCATGCCAACGGCGGTGGCAACGCCCTGGCCCAGAGGCCCGGTGGTCATCTCGATTCCGGCGGCGTGGCCATATTCGGGATGGCCGGCGGTCTTGCTGCCCAGCTGGCGGAAATTCCTGATCTCATCGAGGGTGATGTCTTCATATCCGGTGAGATACAAAAGCGAATAGAGCAGCATGGAGCCATGACCGGCCGACAGCACGAAGCGGTCGCGATCGGGCCAGTCCGGGTTCCTGGGATCGTGCTTCAGAAACCTTGTGAACAGGATGGTAGCCACGTCCGCCATACCCATGGGCATGCCGGGATGACCGGAGTTCGCGGCCTGGACGGCATCCATGGAAAGGGCGCGGATCGCGTTGGCGAGGTCCTTGTGATCGGCAATCATGTCAGTGGTTTCAGCGTTCTGTTCAGCGGATAAATGAGACAGGTCGGCAGTCGCCATTTTGATGCATCTCCCTCAGCATTGCGGCGCCCCCGGATGGGCTCTTTATGTCAGCGTTCCCCCCGGTTGAAAACCGCTTTTTGTGGACGTTCGACCAAGCGGTTTCGATTCCAGTGACAGGCTACAGCGAATCGGTCGCAGGGTGGAGTCGGCGGGGATCGAATCCATCAACTAATTGGGCAAATAGTCAGCGTCCCGAATGCTCGCCGCCGGTGATCTTGATATTGACGGCGATGGAGATGCGCTGGCCATCGCCATAGAACGGGTGAACCGAATGTTTCATCCAGGCGGGAAACAGAATCATCTTGCCCGGCTCGGGATCGATCAGCAGGGAGCGGTCGAAGCCGTAGGCGGCGAGCTTGCAACTTTGCGCCATGGTGCGCGGATCATGCAGTTCGAACTGGCCGTTGCGGTCCCAGCCGGGATCGAGGGTGCCGCATTCCGCGTAATAGACGCAGGCCCAGTCGCAATCGGGATGGACGTGGCCGTCGTTATAGGCGCCGCGCGTATTGACGTTGGCCCAGCTGCCGGCAACGTATTCCACATCCACCTTGGAAAGATCGCCTTCCTGCGCCGGCAGGGCGGCCATGCGCAGAATGCAGCCATGCACCCAGCCCTTGAAGGTTTCTATCTCCGGCGTGCCCCAATCCCAGAGATCAGGGGAGGACTGCCAGCCGCCGCGGTTAGAAATATGGACTCCTTCGTCCTTTTCCTTGGCGGCGAGAATCTGCGCCTTGAGGCCATCGTTGACCGGGCCGTAGTCGGGAATCTGGCGCAACAGCACCGGTGTCGGGAAGATCAGCCCGATGTCTTCTGTCACGGGAACGGAAAAATCCATCGGCTTAATTCTCCGGCGTCAGGAGCGAAATGCCGAGAAGCGCCCGGCGTTTGAGCCAGGGGCTCGGCCGGTAGCGCGGATCGCCATAAAAATCCAGCATGGTCTCCAGCACCTTCAACAGATTTGCCGGACCCACCCCATCGCCCATGGCCAGTGGCCCCTTTGGATAGCCCAGCCCGAGGCGCACGGCCTTGTCGATATCCTCCGGCACGGCGATGCGTTGCTGCGCGATATCACAGGCAATATTCACCACAATGGCCACCACCCGCTGATTGACGAAGCCGGCGCTGTCATGGATGACGGTGACCGCATGTTCGCCTGTGGCCAGCAGCGCATGGATTTGATCGCGGAGATCGGGGTCCGAGACCGGCGTGGTCATCAGTGTCCGACGTCCGTCGAGGCCAAACAGCGTATCGACGGCAAAAGCCCGCTCGGGCTCCACATTTTCGGCGACAGCGCTGCTTGTTGTATCGGTGCCGACCGGCGCGAACAGACACAGGCTCCTTGTCGATGGCGTCTTGCCATCATCGATCTCGACCGCATCGCCAATAGCCTCGACCAAAGCGGCCCGACCGTCGGGCTCGGCGTTGCTGATCCAGACGGCCTGGGGCAGATCGGTCGGGACCGGCGGCGCTGGCGGAACGATTTTCCTGTTGTCCTCATAGTCATAAAACCCGCGCCCGGTTTTACGGCCATGCAGACCGCCGATGGCGCGCTGGCGGGTCAGGGGCCCGGGCCGAAAGCGCGGTTCCTGATAAAACTGCTCATAGATGGATTCCATCACCGGGTGCGATACATCCAGCCCGGTGGTGTCCATCAGCTCGAACGGTCCCATGCGGAAGTTGGGCCCGCCTTCGCGCAGCAGATCGTCGATTCCGGTAAAATCGGCGATGCCCTCGGAAATGATGCGCACACCCTCGGTATTGAGACCGCGGCCGGCATGGTTGACCAGGAAGCCCGGCGTGTCCTTGGCCCGCACCGGCTCATGACCGGCCCGCCGCGCCACGGCGGCGAGGGCGTCACAGGTCTGCTGAGACGTCTCCAGCCCCTCGACAATCTCCACCACTTTCATCAGGGGCACCGGATTAAAGAAATGAAACCCGGCCATGCGCTGGGGGTGCGCCAATTCAGCGGCGATGGCGGTGACAGACAATGACGACGTGTTGGTGGCCAGAATGGTCTCCTCGCCCACGATGCCTTCCAGGTCGCCGAAGACCTTGCGCTTGATGGATAGATCTTCCACCACCGCCTCGACCACCACATTGCAGGACGCCAGATCGGAAAGGCTGTCGACCACCGACAAGCGGCCGGCCGCTGCCTCGGCATCATCGTCCGTGAGGGTCCCTTTTTCGGCGGCGCGCATGATCATGCGTTCGGCGAAGGCCCGGCCCGCCTCGGCGGCGCCCTCGGTGGCGTCGAACATCAGGACCTTCAAGCCGCCGGCCGCCATAATCTGGGCGATCCCCCGCCCCATGGCGCCGGTGCCGATGACACCCAGTGTCAGATCCCCGGTATCTACGTTAGTCACCATGGTTTTACGCTACTCCAGATATTCTCAGACCGCGAGGCCCGCCAGCCGGTCGCGATGACATGTCGCATCGGCGAGGATGTCATCGAATATGGCCTCGACGCTTTTAATTTCGTCGGCAAAGGCACAGCTTTGGCCGACCGAGGGCGTCCCCAGTTCCCAATCGCCGCTCTCATAGGCCTCGCGTTGGTTGGATCCCTGGACCAGGGGACGGTACCGCTCGAAATCGGTCACACCGTCTGCCTCGAGAGCCGAGACGGCGCGCGCCGTCTCGTTATCCAGCACCCGGCTGTTGTCGTTGAAGATGGACATAACGATCCGCGTACCGCTCTGGTCGATTTCCGTTATGTGTTTCTTGAATTTCTCATCGGCCCAGATTTCAGAGGCCACGGTCATGCGGGTTCCCATGAGCATGCCATCGGCGCCGAGAGACAAAGCGGCCAGTAGCTGACGCCCGGTCCCCATGCCGCCGGCCAGCACCACCGGCACGTCCAGTGAGCCGGGTGCCAGCGCGCCCTGTACCAGAGAACCAACCATATCCATCCCCGGATGTCCGCCCGCCTCCGCGCCGAGGATCGCGATGGCATCCACCCCGGCGCGCACCGCGCTCTGGGCATGGCGAATTGTGGTGCATTTATGGATGACAATCATGCCGGCATCTTTGATCCGCGGCATGAAAATCTTGGGACTGAAGCCGGCGGTCTCAACGAACCGGACGCCCTCTTCGATGGCAATATCGAGGAATTCGCCCAGTACCTCGTTGGCTTCCGGGCGGGCGGAGACATAAATATTCACGCCAAACGGCTTGCCGCCGGTGATGTCGCGGCATTTCTTCAACTGATCGCGATAGGCCTCCACGGTGGGAAAGCTGCGCGGCGTGATGAAGCCCATCCCGCCGGCATTGACCACCGCACCCACATAGCTGGCATCGGCCAGCCACATGAGCCCGCCGCACAGGATCGGATGATCGATGCCGAACAGTTCGGTGATACGGGTACGGAAAATGGGCGGAGTCATTAGTTTACCGAAACTTGGGTTTGCGTTTTTCGGCAAACGCCGCCCGGCCTTCCTCCAGCTCAGGCCCGACAAAGGCCAGCGATTGGGACAGGGCCTCCAGCTCCAGCGCCGCTTCCAGCGTTTGCGGCTCCATGGCGAGATGGCGTTTGGTCAGGGCAAAGGCATGGGGCGGCATGTCGGCCATTTCCTGCGCGATCTCAACGGCCCGCGCTTCAGCCCCGCCATCGGCGACCAGTTCGTCGGCGAGCCTCATATCCACCGCGTCCTGGCCCTTGATCATCTGCGCCCGCAGCAGGATCTGGCGCGCATTGGCATTACCGACCCGGCGCGGCAGCGTATGCAAAATGCCGTAATCCGGCGTCAGACCTATTCGAAAGAACGGAAACCCCAGCGCGCCGCCTTCGGCCAGAACGATACTGTCGCACAGCAGCGCGATACCGGCCCCGGCGCCTACCGCAAACCCCTCGACCGCGGCGATCAGGGGTTTTTCCGCCTCGGCCAGCAGCCGCACCATGCGGTGATTGTCCTTCATCCGGGTGCGCCCGGACGCCACGTCAAGATCGATCATGGAATCGATGTCGCCACCGGCACAGAAATGGCCATCGGTGCTGCCGATCACGATGGACCGCACGGCGCTATCCGCCAGCGCTCCCGTCACAGCCTCAATGAGATCGTTGCGCGCTTCCGGGCCGACCGCATTGCGCTTATCGGGCCGGTTGATGGCAATATGCGCAATCCCCGGGGCGGCGGTTTCGGAAACGACAAGTGACATGTCGACCAGGCTTTTACTGTTTTCTGGATTCTCGATGGGCGCCAATAAAGCGGTTTTGCCCCATGGGAGCAAGGGGGCCGCAGCCGCCGTACCCATAGTCGCCACACCAAAAAAGGCCCCATATGGTTTTCCTGCCTCTAATAGTTCGATTCGACGTCCGGCTTGGTTTGGTGTTAGCCTTTTCCCCGATTGCAGCAATTAGTCCATTTCTTGTGATTTACGACTTTAACATTAATGCCAACTCGGGAGGAGACCATTATGATCAAGTCACTGACACTTACGGCGACAGCTGTTGCGGCACTTGCCGCTTTCGGCGCCCCCGCCATGGCGGCGGATTATTTCGCCGGCAAGACAATTACGGTTCAGGTTCCATCGGGATCGGGCGGTACTTATCATGTCTATTGCCAGCTGGTTCAGCGCAATCTCGCGAATTACATCCCCGGCAATCCCAAGACACTGATTCAGAACATGCCTGGTGCCGGCGGCGCCAAGTCCGCGTCCTATATGCAAAATGTCGCGCCAAAGGGCGGCCAGTTGATTGCCATGATCGCGCCCGGCGTTATCACCACACCGCTGGTGCGGAAGGTGAGGTACGACGCCCGCACATTTAACTGGCTGGGTGCCCCGGCAGCCCGCGCCGCTGGTGTGTTCTTCTGGCACACGACCGGCGTCACCAAGCTGCAGGACATCCTGGACAACAAGACCACCATCGCCAGTAGCGGTTTCGCGTCCTCGGGCTCCATCTTCCCACGCCTGGTCAATGCGACCCTTGGCGCCAAGATGAAGATCATTCTCGGCTATAAGGGCGGCGGGGCGATGAACCTGTCTGTCGAAAAGGGCGAGACCATGGGTCGGAACAACTTCCTGTCCGGCTTCACCGGTGTCCGTCCGACCTGGTTGCCGAAAAAGAAGATTATTCCGATCATCATGTATGGCCCGAAATCGTCATCTCCCTATGCCCAGGGCGTGCCGCATCTCGGCGACCTGCTTAAGCCGGGAACCATGGAAGCCAAGATGTTCCGGGTGCTGAACACCAATCTCGAAGTTGGACAGGCCTTCTATGTCCCGCCGGGAGCCCCCAAGAACGTCACCGCGATTCTTGAGAAATCCTTTGTGAAGATGATGGATGATCCGGAATTCAAGAGACGGGTCGAAAAACGCCGCGTGGAACATGCGCCGGTATACGCAAAACAGATCCGTGGTCTGATCAAGGCCGGTTTCGACGCCGCGACACCGGATGTTGTGCGGGAAATCAAGGCGCGCTTGTATACGAAGAAGAGCTCCTGATTTTATAAACGCTCTAATGTGATGAACGGCCCCTCATTCGAGGGGCCGTTTTTCTTTGTGGAACTGACCGCAATCAGTCGCCAACAAGCGCCTGTGCCCCCAGCGCGATCTCCATGGCGGCCATGATGTCGTCGGCGGTGACGCCGGCGAATTCGACGTCGTCGCTGGCGAGGAACTTTTCGGCGCGCTCGCGGATGGCGGCGGGCTCGGCGGCGGCGCCGATCAGGGCTTCTTCGAGCCAGCCGACGGAATCCAGTGGGCGCGGATGCCAATCACCATTGACGATGGCGTGCAGCACCATGCCGTCGCGAACCACCAGGGTCGCCCAGATCAAACCGCCCACCGCCTTGGCGCGGCCCCTGCCGATTGCGTCACCGGACTTCACAAGCGCGCCGAACCGCGTGCGCTCGCTCTTGGCGTACAGCCAGTCTTCGGATTCGTACTGGGCGCGGAACTCATCGGCATAATTGCGTTCGAGATCACTGACCGCGCCGGGCACCAGATCGGTCTCGCCAAAGGCATGGGAAACCGCGGCGCGGGACATGGCCTCCAGATCGGCGGCATCGATCGCCTTGCCGGCCTCGCGCTCCAGGCAGGTGAAGCGCGATGTCATGTCCTTCAACACCTTGTCCTTCACCTTCTCCGGCGGCATGGGCATGATCTTGCCGGCGAATTCCGTATCGATGGGTTTCACATTGATGACGATGCGGAAGGTCATCACGCCGTTTTCGATCTTGAGCGAAGTGGGGATCAGTTTGCGGCCCTCCACCTGCACGTCGTTAAGCGGCCTATATTCCGCCGGGAAGCCGTAGCGTTCCACCAGGGTCTCGGCGAGGGCGGAGAGAATCTTGGGGAAGGCCTCGGTAGTGGTTTCCGGGACCTCCCCATGGGAGGTGGGCAGAAAGTAGATCAGAAAGGCTGATCCCGCCCCGGCATAGACCGGCCCGCCGCCATTGGGACGGCGACGGAAGCCAACGCCCTCCTGGGCGCAGAACGCCAGATCCAGCGCCTGTTCGGGGTCCTCGTTGATGCCGATGGTGATGGAGTCGCTGTCGAAGATATTGAGATAAACAGTGGGTGGCGACGCACCCTCCACCACGGCCCGTTCGATGGCCGGGGAGACCGACACCGAAAAATCCGCATAGGAATTCTCATCGACGATCAGCCGCCAGGGTTGGTCCGCCATGATCTAGTTCTCTCTTTCATCAATGACGGCGGGGCCGTCTTCGAGTGTTTCCATGATCTCGATCTCATCGGCGGTAACCAGCGTCTGGCTCTTGAACCGTCCGGCAATTCGTTCCAGCACGTCATCGCCGCCGACACCGGAAAGGGTCAGGCGGATGGCATCGCCCCCGTTCGATTTCTTCGACACCGTCATCCTGTAGCCGCCGTCCAAACCATCGATACCCAGCAGTACGGAGCGGAGTTCCGACGGGTACAGTTTCACGCCCTTGACCTTGACCATCTCGTCGGTGCGGCCAAACACCACCGCGGGCAGACACACCGTCCGGCCAAACACCGACGGCGTTTCTATCTTCACCGTCAGATCGCCGGTGCGGTAGCGCACCAGCGGCTGGGCTTCCTTGTGCAAATGGGTCAGTACCAGTTCGCCGCGCTCGCCATCGGCGACGGTTGCGAGGGTCTCCGGGTCGATAATTTCGGCATAGACCAGCTCGTCGAACACATGCACGCCCTGGCCGCCGGGAAAAGTGCGCCCCACCGGCAGGAATTCGGACAGGGAAAAGGAATCCACCAGCATGGTGCCGGGCATGGCGTCGGCCACGGCATTGTAAAGCGTCGGATTGCCGGTAAAGGCCTCGCCTCCGGCGAAAAATACCTTTGGCGGCTTTACCCCGGCTTCCATAAGGCGCAGCGAGAAGCTGGGGTTACCGGCCAGGATATTGACGTTGTGGGCGTTGCAGATTTCCACCGCCCGGTCGGCCTCGCCCGGTCCCAGCGGAATACAGGCGACCCCATGGGCCTCCATCTGGCTCTGGTAAAACAGCCCGGCCACAAAGAGGTGATAACCGAAGAACACAGCGCACACATCACCCGGCTCCACGCCGCAGGCGTCCAGATGGGTTCGGGCAGCCCCGATCAGCCGATCGAGATCGCGACGCGTCTGCATCACCGGCACCAGCCCGCCGCCCATGGGGCTGAAATTCATCCGCACGGGCTGGGTACCGCCAAAGGCGCCATAGGCCGGCTTCTGCATTTCAGCGACAAGATCAGCCCGGCCCATCAGGGGCACATTGGCCGCGAACTCCGCCGCATCGCTGACAGATGGGGGCAGTCGCCCCTCGTAAAAGGCGTGACGGCCAAGCCGGTCGAGAGCCCCGTTGAGGGCATCCAGTGGAAAACTCATGGGGGTTCTTGTAAAAGGCCCTTAGGTAGACGGCAAGGGACGGCCGAAAAACTATTGGGGTATTCAGCGTGGCGGCAAGCGACTGGCAGTCAGACGGACGGTTCTATTCCCTGGAAGAACGCATCAAATATGCGCTGGTGCCGCCCCGGCTCTATCTCAGCAACCTGACCTGGCGGCGGTTGCGTAAGGGCGAGAAGGAATTGCGGCTGCTCGGAAATCTGGTGGAGCCAGGCCGCGTCACCATCGATATCGGCGCCAACAAGGGTGTGTACAGCTACGCGCTCAGCAAGCTGTCCCGCGAGGTCCTGGCCTTCGAGCCCAACCCCAAGATGTTCCAGATTCTCTCGCGCAGCGTACCGGCCAACGTCCGGACCTTCGAGATTGCGTTGTCAAACGGCGATGGTACCGCAGAGCTTATTTTGCCGGTCCAGCGCAGCGGCCGGTTTTCCAACCAGGGCGCGACCCTTCAGTCCAAGAAGCTGGACGGTGACAAGGAATTTTCCGTGTGGCCGGTGGAGCAGAGAACATTGGACAGTTACGATTGCCGTGATGTGGCCTTCATCAAGATCGATGTGGAAGGGTTCGAACTGGAAGTCCTCGAAGGCGCCAGGGAAACGCTGGCGCGGGAGCGACCGGTGATGCTGGTGGAAATCGACGCACACCACGCCAAGCGCCCGGTGGACGACGCCATCGGCATCGTCCGTGGCTACGGCTATGATTGCTACTATGTGAGCCGGTCAAGCCTGCGCCATTACAGCCAGTTCGCCGGCGACACGGCGCGTACTCACACCGACAATTTTATTTTCTTTCCGGTGGGGTGAGAGGCTGATCGCCTACTACCTCGTTACCCCGTGATGTCGGTGGTGCGGCGTTCGGCACGGACGGCCATACGCTCCAGCCGCTCTTCGTTGAGCGGCAGTTTTTCGCCGAGCCAGAACCCGAACACGATGTGATCGTTCCACGCGTTCTCGGTCAGCGGATGGACCAGGATATCCAGCCCGTCGCGGTTGAGCGCAAGCCATTGCACCAGCTTGTCGAACTGCTCGGCGCGAAAGGCCACCTGATACATGGCGACCAGATGGGGCCCGACGGCTTCATCGTGCCAGCTCCCCATGCGGGTATCCGGAAAGGCCTCGACGATTTTTTCGCGCAGACCGGCCGCGGATTCCTTGGTCTTTTCAGGGTCGTAATAGATATGGGCGTGCCAGCCATCCAGGGCATCGAGGGGGCGATTGGGAAAATTCATCAAGCACTCCGGCTGCTTCCAAAAAGGGACCGGCGTTAATTCGTTTGCCGTCACATGTGAAATTAGGGCGTCGTCCGCCGGAAGACCAGAGTCTTTGGAAAAAAGCCCCGCGTCTTCCTTTTCGCACGAAATTGTGAGTAGGATCGTTCGAGAAAACGCGAACGCGACAGACTGACACCGGAAATCAGAAAAGGATGTGGATGATGAGGAAAAGAATCGCACTTTTAAGTGTTGCCGGGGCGGCCTTCGCAGCGGCGGCCCTGTTTGCCACGCCGACGCTCTCCCAGCAGGTGACATTGAAACTTCATGTCTTCATTCCGCCGCCAGCCAATCCCTACAAGACCTTCCTGAAGCCCTGGGCCGACAAGGTGGCCAAAGAATCCAACGGCAAACTGAAAGTTGAGCTCTACCCCTCCATGCAGCTTGGCGGCAAACCGCCGCAGCTTCTCGACCAGGTCAAGGATGGCATCGTCGATATCGTGTGGACCCTGCCGGGCTATACCGCCGGGCGTTTCCCCAAGCTCGAAGTCTTCGAGCTGCCGTTCGTCCATAAGGATCCGTTGTCGTCCACACTGGCCCTTCAGGACTTCCAGGAAAAGCATCTGCAAGAGGAATTCAAGGACTACAAAGTGTTGCTGCTTCACGTGCATGCCGGCTCCATGTTCATGACCAAGAGAAAAGCCGTCACGAAGCTAAGCGATCTCAAGGGGCTCAAGATCCGCACCGCGACCCGCGCCGGTGGCTGGTATCTGAAATCCCTGGGCGCGGTGCCCATCGGCGCACCTCTGCCCAAGATTCCTCAGATGATCTCCAAGGGTGTAATCGAAGGCGCCATGCTGCCCTACGAAATCGCCCCGGCCATCAAGATGCAAGAGCTGGCGACACATTTCACGCAGCTCTCGGGCGATCAGCCGCGCATGAACACGTCGACCTTCAGCTTCCTGATGAACAAAAACAGTTACAACAAGCTGCCGGCCGATCTGAAGAAAGTGATCGACAATAATTCCGGCCGCGGTATCGCCAAATGGGCCGGTGAGAATTGGGCCAGTATCGAGAAGCCGTCCGAACGGGTGATGCGATCGAAGAAAAAGAACCGGTTCCACACCATGTCGGCCGCGGAAGTCGTCAAGATGAAGGCCGCCGCCAAACCGGCCATCGATCGCTGGCTCAAACAGATGAAGCGCAAGGGTATCGATGGCAACGCGTTGCTGGCCGACGCCCGCGCGATGATCGCCAAATACGCCAAATAGGCCGCACATCGGCGATCTATCGGTAACTCCACATGGCAGAAGCCGGCGAACCAGGCGCCCGACCCACCGATCCGGTGGGTCGGGTTCTTTTCACAATCACCCGGATCTTTGCCATTCTGGGCGGGCTGGTGCTGTGTGGCATGGCCGTCCTGACGACGGTCAGCGTCACCGGCCGGTCTTTCCTGAATACACCGGTCACCGGCGACTTCGAACTGATCGGCATCGGCACCGGGGTCTGTGTCTTCTTGTTTCTGCCCTACTGCCATCTGACCAAACAAAACGTCCTCGTCGATTTCTTTCTCAATAACGCGCCTGCCCGGGTAAAAAGCTTTTTCGATACGGTGGGTAATTTTATCTACACCGTGATCATCGCCACCATGACCTGGCGCATGTCCATCGGCGGCCGGGACCTCTACGAGGCCGACGAGATGACACTGATCATGGAAATTCCGCGCTGGTGGACCTTCCCGGCGGCACTTGCGTGTCTCGCGCTGCTGCTCGCCGTCTGCCTGTACAGCCTGGCGCGCAGCTTTACCGAAATGCGGCGTGGTTAGTATGTCTGCAGAATCGCACCGGCCCTCTCCCCCTCCCGGCCACGATTATTTTATCCCGGCGATCATCAACCCGCCACTCCAACCCTTGATGCCCGCCGGGTTGGCCGGCGGCGGCGGGCAAACCGAATACCGGTGGCCGGGAGGGGGAGAGGACCGGCACCGCCAGAGGATGATTTCCCGATGACCGGCTTGGAATACGGCGCCATCGGGTTTGCGGCGCTACTGGTGCTCCTGGCGCTGCGTATTCCCATCGGCGTCGCCATGCTCACCGTCGGCATGGTCGGTTATGTATCCATCTCGGGACTGCCAGCACTGCTTAATCATCTCAAGACCGATATGTATTGGCGGTTCACCACCTATGATTTGTCGGTGGTGCCTTTGTTCGTTCTGATGGGCCAGTTTGCGGCCAAGGCCGGGCTGAGCCACGCCTTGTTCCGCGCCGCCAATGTCTGGCTGGGACATCATCGCGGCGGCATCGCCATGGCCGCGGTGGGCGGCTGCGCCGGCTTCGGCGCCATCAGCGGCTCGTCGCTGGCCACTGCCGCCACCATGGGGCAGGTCGCCCTGCCCGAGCTCAAACGCTACAATTACGCGGGCTCCCTCGCCACCGGTTCGCTGGCCGCCGGGGGCACGCTGGGTATTCTCATCCCGCCCTCCGTCGTCCTGATCATTTACGCCATCATCGTCGAAGCCAATATCGTGACATTGTTTCAGGCCGCCTTTATCCCTGGCATTCTGGCGACCCTCGGCTACATGGCGGCCATCGCCATCGTCGTGCGGATCAACCCTGAGGCCGGCCCCGCCGGCCCCCGCTCATCGGGCAAGGAACGCTGGGACGCGGTTCTCGATATCTGGCCCGTGCTGGTGATTTTCGTCCTCGTCATGGGCGGCATCTATTTCGGGTTCTTTACCCCGACCGAAGGCGCCGGCGTCGGTGTGAGCGGAACGTTTCTTATCGCCATCACCCGCGGCGGCATGCGCTGGGAAGGCTTCGTCGACGCACTGCTCGGCGCGGCCAGCACAACAGCGCTGATCTTTTTGATCCTGCTGGGCGCGGCCATGTTCAACGCGTTCCTGGGCTTTTCCCGGCTGCCGTTTTTCGCCGCGGAGTTCTTCAAGACATCGGGCTTCACCCCCATGACCGTCCTGCTGGCCATGGTGGTACTGTTTATCCTGCTGGGCTTCGTAATGGATTCCCTGTCGATGATCCTGCTCACCGTACCCATCTTCTGGCCGATCATCGCGGCGCTGGATTTCGGGCTTCAGCCCGAGGATCTCAAGCTCTGGTTCGGGATCATCGCGCTGATCGTGGTCGAGGTCGGGTTGATCACCCCGCCGGTGGGGCTCAACGTCTTTGTCATCAATTCCATGGCCAAGGACGTGCCCATGATAGAAACCTTCAAAGGCGTGTTTCCGTTCCTGCTGTCGGACGCGGTGCGCGTCGCGCTGATTATTTTCTTCCCCATCATCACCCTGATCCTGCCGCAGATCCTGGTGATCGAATAGATCGTCCGCCTGTGAAAACGGCGGCCCCAGGGGACCGCCGTTTTACCGCGATTACAGACCTAACATTCAGGCTGTGCGCCGCCGCCGGGCGAAGCCGAGCCCCGCAAGGCCGAGACCGAGCATGGCCAATGTGCCGGGCTCGGAAACAGATGGAGTGGGACCCTCGCCGGGACCGTCTACGGGAGGAGCATCAAATTCAACGATCAGGGAGTAAGGTCCGGCAACGTTTTTATGGAATTCCTGGACCGCAATGGCATAGGCGCCAGTGTCGGAAGCGACAAAATCCACCAGCGCATTAACGCCCATGCCGCTATCGTCATCGAACGCGACAAACTGGAGATCGAATCCAGGGTCCTGACCGACGAAAAAGCAGTCAGCCAAAAGCCCATTGGTGCATTTGGGGTCATCTCCCAGCGCAACCGTGCCGGAAAGATCGAAAAAGATAGCGAGGACAGTATCAAGTGCACCTTCGGTGCGGACCTGGACGGCATCACCCATGGTCGCGGTAAACGCAAACCAGTCGGTTTCGCCTTCGCCGCGAACACCGGTCGCCGTCAGATCTTCCATGATGGTCCCACCGCCCGCCGCAAATATACCGTCGATGGCATCGATGGGGCCGAGGGTGTTAACATCGAGAGCAGTCGACGGCGACGCCGACACAGCGAGCAGGCCGGTGGCGACGATTGCCGCGCCCAGAATCTTTTGAACTTCTCGTTTTAAGACAGTCATTTTGCTTTCCTTTCTCATCCTTCGTAAATTCGCCGTAACAGCCCGGCCAATTCAGCTAAATTCGTTCGACATATCCACACTGCGTAAAATGCCTGTCTGTCCATATGCAATTTCCGTGCCAACTGTTAACAATCGTTAATTTCTAGAGGCTTAGCCCTATAGGGTTAGTCAGGAGAAAGCCGGACTGTAAAATTTACCGACACCCAGCCATTGCGCGTTTTAGTTAATATCCGAGGGGCCCGCCCGCCCCTGCACGACCCGGCGCCCTGTCCGGTTTTGCGATCCCGGCCTGATTATTTTCTTCCCATCACCACCCTGATACTGCTGCCGAATTTGGTGATCGAGTAGGCCGCACCTCCAAGCACGTTGCGAAAATCAACTCGCGTCCTGGTTTTAAAAAAACTAATTGTCAGGTGATCCGGCTTGCGGCAATAAGGGAACTCGCGTAATCAGAGCCTTTCAAGGCTTTGAAACAATCCGAAGTAACTACCCTTTTGTTTAAAGAGCATAAAAACAATTTTCATAATGCACTGTGCATGCAGTCTTTCTGGATGGGGATTCAGTCGTTTTTCCGAATTCACGGTCATGTGGTGCCACGGCGTCCTAAATTCGACGATCAATAAAGTTCAGCCCGATTGTTCGGGAGGAGAAAGGAAAGGCACAGCTTGGTGGCGAAGGCAGAAAACTGGAAAGTTCTGATCGTAGACGATGACAGGGACGTGCATGAGGTCACCCGGCTCGCGTTGCATGATTTTGAGTTTGATGACCGCCAGTTGGACTTTATCAGCGGTTATTCCTCCGAAGATGGGCGCGACATTGTCCAAGACAATCCTGATGCCGCCATATTGCTTCTGGACATCGTCATGGAAACGGACCAGGCCGGACTTCAGCTGGTTGAATATGTCCGAAAGGAAGCGGCGAACGATCAGATGCGAATTGTGTTGCGCACCGGTCAGCCCGGCAAGGCGCCAGAGCAAAAGATCGTAAGAGACTACGATATCAACGATTACAGGGAAAAAATGGACCTTACCGCGCAAAAGCTGGATACGCTTATGCATGCGACGCTGCGGTCGTTCAGGGATATCGTCCGCCTCAAAGAGCAGGGAGCGGAACTTCGCGAAGCGGAACAGGCGGCCCAGGAGGCGAGTCGCGCGAAGTCACGGTTCATAGCCAATATGAGTCACGAAATGCGGACTCCGCTGAACGGTATAATTGGCCTGTCCGGCATGATGGCCGATGAGGTTCTCGGGCCGCTCGGTCATCCAAAATACAAGGAATATTCCTGGGACATAAAATCGAGCAGCGAAAATTTGCTGACAGTGATCGAAAATGTTCTCGAGGTGGCGGACGACAACCTCGCAAGACGTCCGTTGCATGAAGTAACCTTCAATCTTTCCGAAATGATCCAGGATTGTCTTAGTCAGCTAAAGGACAGTCCCTATGAGCGGAATGAACAAAATAACACGAAGAAAGGCGCCGGATTCGAGTTGAAAGCGGACAAAGAAGACGTCCGCCGCATGCTGGTCAATCTTCTGTCAAACGCGCTGAAGGCGCGATCGGGCGAAGGCTGGGTCAGGGTAGGCATAGGAGTTCGCAGGAATAGTGATCTCGTAATCAGCATCAACGATAACGGGCCAGGCATCTCCGACGAAGTGATAAAGCGTTTGGGAGAACCGTTTGCAATGAAAGGCGACGCCTATGTCGCGGAAGAAGGCAGTACCGGGCTTGGACTGGCTATTACGAAACGGCTCATCGAACGGCATGGCGGAAAGTTGCAGTTCAGAAAACCTTCAGGCGGAGGGACATCGGCACAACTGGTGTTCCCGGCCGAGCGCGTCGTAACCTATCCACCGGCAAGAACGAAGAAATAACAACGCTTGCGGACAATATGCACCCGTCATCCTGGCTATTGCGTTAGACTGGACGCGACAGGTATCTCATGCAGCAGGCGGTGACCCATGGGAAGAATCTTTGATAACGCGCCCGTCGCCTTGGCTGAACTCTCCAAGGATGGTGATTTCCTAACCGCCAATCCGAAATTTTGCGCCTTTACCGGCTTTGACGCAGCCGAACTCGCCGGAACCAATTTTTGCGACATTTTGCACCCTGACGATCGCGACGGCGATCGCCTGGAGCGCAACAAATTAAAGGCTGGAAAGCATCAGAGTTACACCACAAGCAAGCGTGTAATAGTGAAGAACGGCTCGGTCGCCTTAGCACAGCTGGATGTCTCCATAAGCCGGGATGATGATGAAAATCCCGTACTCTTATGCGCGTTACAGGCGGCCCAAGCGCCGTTCTCGGTCGATTCCGAAGAGGGCGACGTGGGCGTGCTGTTTCGGTCTCTGATCGAAATGATGCCCGATAGCGTTTTTATTCACGATTACGCCACCGTTCAGATAGCGAATTCAGCAGCGGCCAGAGTATTCGGAATAGGTTCAGCCGACGAAATGGTGGGAATGTGGGCCGATAATCTTCTGCACCCCGATGACGTTGCCAAAATAGGGAAACGGCGGGGGGTATATAGGTCGTCTGACATGATGACCCCCTTCATGCGCGTACGGTTCCTGCGTCTTGACGGGACGGAATTCGAAGGCGAGACAGCATCTGTCGGAATTACGTGGCGCGGCCGCCCCGCCCGCTGCGTGGTGCAACGAAGCATCGAAGACCGTCTGGCTACCGATCGGGCGTTGAGGGAAAGCGCGAGACGGCTGGAAAATGCGCAGCGAATTGCCAGGGTAGGCGATTGGGGCCGCGATCTCGAAACCGGTGAAATATATTGGTCCGACGAAGTCTGGCGAATATTCGGTCTCTTGCGGGACACGCATGCACCATCCTACGAATCTATCGTGGAAATGATTCATCCGGAAGACCGGACCCTCCAGAACGAGGCCGTCCAACGGGTGCTTGAAACGCAGGAGGGAACTTCCTTTGATCATCGGATTGTCCGCGAGGACGGCGAGGTAAGAACACTCCATCTAACCATAGAAACTATTCCGGGGCTTGATGGACGCCCCAGAAACCTGGTTGGAACACTTCAAGACATAACCGATCTTCGTCGAACAGAGCGGACCCTTGAGGAAAGCACCAGGCGACTGGGCTTGGTGATTGACAATGCGCCGATCATTTTGTTCGCGATCGACAGGGAGGGCCAATTTATCCTGTCGCAGGGCCATGGGCTTAATGCGCTGGGCTTAAAACCGGGGGAGCTGATCGGAAAATCCGTTTTTGAGCGAAACAAGGACGTGCCGGAGCTGCTTGAAATTTACAAGCGGTCTCTAACCGGGGAAACCGTTCAGTCAGAGGTGAAATTAAAGGGCCGGGTCTTTTCCACGTATCACACGCCATACACCGACGCGGCCGACGATGTGATCGGTGTGATCGGACTGCTGGTCGACATCACCGAGCGGGCGCAGGCGGAACAGGCGCTGACCGAATTGAACAAGGAACTGGAACTACGTGTCGAGCAGCGTACCGAAGAATTTCGTCAATCGAACGTACGCCTGGAGGAAACTCTCGAAACCCTGCGCAGAACTCAGGATGAGCTCGTCCGGGGTGAAAAACTGGCCGGCCTCGGGGTGCTGGTCGCGGGCGTGTCCCATGAACTCAGCACACCAATTGGAAATTGCGTCACAATGGCAAGCGTGCTGGAGGAGCGTATGACGGCTTTGGAACGTGAAGATGCGGCAAGCACCACCTCCGCTTCCCCACTTCAGCAACATATGGAAGCGTTCCGGCACGGCGTGGAACTGATCCAGCGTAATCTCAAACGGGGCAGCGATCTGATCACGAGCTTTAAACAGGTGGCCGTCGATCAGGCCAGCGAGCAGCGCCGCGTATTCGAGCTCAAAACAGCCATATCTGAAATTGTCACGACACTTGCGCCAATGACTTCCAAAAATAATTATAAGATCGAAACCCATGTGGATGACGGCATCGAGATGGACAGCTTCCCCGGCCCATTGGCGCAGATAATCACCAACTTCGTCAGCAACAGCATTCTGCATGGGTTCGGTCAAAGAGACGCCGGAAAGATGGTACTACGGGCATACCGGGTTAACAGCGACAGAGTTGAACTGACCTTTGGCGACGATGGCGAAGGGATAGATCCAAAGAACCTGAAAAAAATCTTTGATCCGTTTTTTACGACCAGACGCAGCGGCGTAGGCACCGGTCTGGGTCTGCATATCATTCACAATCTGGTTACGAATGTTCTGGGCGGAACGATCGCCGTGGAAAGCACACCTGGTAAAGGCGCTACATTTACGGTCTCCCTGCCGGTGACTGCCCCGGCGCGTTGACCGGTTTGGCGGGCGATGCCCAATTGGCGGGTCGCCCATCAGTATGCGACCGGCAAAAGATGTATGCTGCTATCCCGGCCACAATCCTGGAATCAGCTGGTTGAACGTTCGGCTCCCGAAAGCGGCCTTGCCCTTTTCCGGCCTCTGGGCCACATTCACGCCACAAAATTCAGCGTCATTTAATTCGGAGTATTCAGCATGAGTTTCGCCGTTCCGGCCTGGGATTTACCCAGCGTGCCCGTCGCGGGTTCAGAGGATCGCTATCCGGTCCGCCGCATCTATTGCATTGGCCGCAACTATACCGAACACGCGCGAGAGATGGGCGCCGACGAGCGCGAACCGCCGTTTTTCTTTCTCAAGCCGGCCGACGCCATCGTCCAGAACGGCACAACTATTCCCTACCCGGTGGCGACCAGCAATTTTCACTATGAAGGAGAGCTGGTGGCGGTCATTGGTAAGGCCGGATCCAATATTTCGGTGGACGACGCCAACGACCATATTTTCGGCTATGGCGTCGGTCTCGATATGACCCGCCGCGATCTCCAGAATGAAGCCAAGGAGATGCGCCGCCCGTGGGATATGGGCAAGGGTTTCGATCAGTCCGCCCCCTGCAGCGAAATTTACCCGGCGTCCGAGGTCGGTCATCCGGCCAGCGGCGCCCTGTGGCTCAAGGTCAACGGGGAAACCAAGCAGCAAGGCGATATCGCCGACATGATTTGGAACATACCGGAGAGCGTCTCCTATCTGTCCGGCCTCGTGCGTCTCGAGCCCGGCGACCTGATTATGACGGGAACGCCAGCCGGCGTCGGCGCGGTGGTCAGCGGCGATGACATCGTCGTCCATGTGGATGGCGTCTGCGATCTCAACATCAAGATCGGGTGATGGCGGCGGACGGCGCATCCGGCGGATCGCCGCCCGACAATTCCATCGATATGGGGCTGTTGCCGCAATTGATCGGGTTCAATCTGCGTTGCGCCCAGGTCGCGGTGTTTCAGCATTTCAGCAAGAGCGCCGGCACGGCGGAAATTTCGCCGCCTCAATATGGCGCACTGATCCTGATCGAGGCCAATCCCGGTATCAGCCAGAGCG
>JABJKO010000352.1 GCA_018660305.1 Rhodospirillaceae bacterium | reverse complement strand
TGTTTGCGGAAGTCCAACTCCAACTCAACGACAGTGACGGAGCGATCAGAACGTTTGAAAAGATGTTGGAGGCCAATCCGGAGGATCTTCGTCCGCGTCAAATTCTGGCCCAACTTCTATTGAGTACCGGGCGCGTAGAGAAAGCATACTTGCTTGCGAAAAGCGCACCTCTCATCCACCAAAATAATCCTGGAATATTGGAGATTTTAGGACAGGCGCAGACTAGGCTGGGCAAGTTCAAGGACGCCAACGAAACCCTAAAAGCGCTCGCAACCGTGAAGCCGAAGTCGGTGCATGCGAGATTTCTTTTGGCGGGTAGTTATGGTGCTCTGGCCGACTGGTCGAGCGCGGAAAGAGAATTTGAGGCGGCTTGGTCTATTGATCAAAAGCACATGCCCTCGAAAATGGGGCTTGCAGACGTATTACTTCGCCAAAACAAACTGAAGAAGGCATCAGAAATTATAAGCGACCTCTCAGCGGAAGCAACCGACAGCCCACAGGTCCGTGTGATGCAGGGCCGTTTGGCATTACTCCAAGGCAAACCGGAAGAGGCGATCAAGCCTCTTAGCGAAGCCCACAAAGTGATCGGATCTCCCACGCTGACATCGCTCTTGGCGATGGCGCAGATGCGGGCGAAAGGCCGTGGAACAGGCCTGGAAACGCTGCGGAATTGGCTAAAGAAAAATCCAAATGATGTCAGAATCAGATTCCAGCTCGCTAACAACCATATGCTTTTTAGCCAGTTCGAAGAAGCCAGCAAGGAATTTTTGACCCTCCACGAAATGCAGCCTGAAAACTGGATATTTCTCAACAATCTAGCTGATTCTTTGAACAGGATGGATAAGTTCGAACAAGCCCTCCCTTTTGCTAAGAAGGCCTATAAGTTAGCGCCCACCCAACCGGCGGTGCTCGATACTTATGGCGTAATTTTGTTGGCCGACGGCGATAATAAGCGGGCGGCGAAAATTCTGACAGCGGCGAGAAGACGCGCACCGAATAGCCCGGAAATCAGTTTTAATGCGGCGCGGGCTCTTGAACGTGTTGGGAATATTGATGCAGCACGATCTATCCTTGAGGAAATTTTGCCGAAGAATAATTCGTTCCGATCCCGGAAGGCGGCTGAAAAGCTTCTCAAGAAACTGGGTGGATAGGATCATAGGGTAGTCCCCATATGACCATATCGTTTGATCGCCACGAAGCCTTCAGTCGTAATATCGGCTGGATTACCGAGTTAGAGCAGGAACAGCTCTGGGCAAAACGCGTCGCGATTGCCGGCCTGGGCGGGGTCGGGGGCGCCCATGTTTTGACGCTGGCCCGTCTCGGTATTGGTCATTTTCATCTCGCCGACCTCGATCAGTTTGAACTGGCTAACTTCAACCGCCAGGTCGGGGCGTCCATGTCGACTCTGGGGCGGAACAAGACCGACGTCATGGCCGAGATGGCCCGCGACATCAATCCAGAGATCGATCTCAAACTGTTTTCCGGTGGTGTGAACGACGACAACATCGATGCGTTTCTCGATGGTGTGGATTTGTATGTGGACGGTCTGGATTTCTTTGTCCTCGACGTGCGCTGCGCTGTCTTTCGACGCTGTCATGAACGCGGCATTCCCGTGGTAACCGCGGCGCCCATCGGTCTTGGGACGGGTTATCTGATATTCATGCCGGATGGCATGAGTTTTGATGACTATTTTCGTCTCGACGGCCATTCTGTGGATCGCCAGTACGTGGACTTTCTGGTTGGCCTGGTCCCCAAGGCCTATCATCGGCCCTATCTGATCGACCCCAGCCGCACGAATTTGTCCGGTCGAAGGGCGCCATCCACGGTGTCGGCGATCCAGCTCTGCACCGGGGTTATCGCGGCCGAGGCGGTGAAAATTCTTACCGGCCGGGGACGGGTCTATGCTGCTCCCTGGTTCCATCAGTTCGATGCGTTTCGGTCGAAATGGACCCGTGGCAAACTTCGCTGGGGCAACCGCGGGCCATTGCAGACGCTGAAACGCCAGATCGGCTACCGTGTCTTTTCGCAGATGGCCGCCAAGGCCCGCCCCATCGAGCAGACCGACGCCGAAATCGGCGGCGACATGGACCGCATTCTCCTTCACGCCCGCTGGGCGCCCAGTGGCGACAATACCCAGCCCTGGCGCTTCGAGATCACCGGCGAGGAAAGCCTCACCGTGCATCTCACCAGCAAGGACGACGACGTCTATGATTACAATGACGGGCAGCCCACATTGTTGTCTGCCGGTATGTTATTGGAAACACTGCGTATTTCGGCCAATGAACTGGGCCGTACGTTGCGCTGGCGTTACGCCGGCGGCGCGGGCCGCTCGCACCGAATTGATGTAGAAGTTCCGCGTTCACCCGATGTCGTTTCCGATCCGCTGTTTTCCTATCTGGAAATCCGCTCGGTGGATCGCCGGCCCTATGGGCTGACGCCGCTGACCGATGACGTCAAACAGCAACTCGAGACAGCGCTTGGCGATACGCTTGATATGGAGTGGCATATTGATTTGCCTGACCGTCTTCGCGAGTCCCGGCTCAATATGAAATCGACGGCGTTGCGGCTGGGATTGGAATCCGCTTTCAAAGTCCATCAGCGGGTGATCGATTGGGACAATACCTTCAGCCGGACGGGCATACCGGCAGGCGCGGTCGGTCTCGATAACATGACCCTTAAGCTTATGCGCGGGGCGATGAAATCCTGGTCACGCATGAAATTTCTCAACCGGTACCTGTTCGGCTCGGTCCAACCGCGGATCCAGCTTGATTTGATCCCGGGGTTGTTTTGCGCCGCTCATTTCACCCTCCGCCGGCGTGAGACGGCGGGACGCGACATATCGGTTCAGGCGCTGCTGGAATCCGGGCAGGCCATACAACGGTTCTGGCTGACATTGACGAAGCTGGGGTTTGCCATGCAGCCCGCCCTCGCGCCGGTGATCTTTGCCCATTATGCGCGATGCGATGCCGCGTCGGACAAAAATGGCGGGACCAGCCGTCTGGCGATGGTTCTCAACAAACAGATCAGCGCGCGCTCTGGCGGCAGGCCGAACAGCGTACTTTATCGCGGCCGGTTGGGACGGCCCAAGGTCTTCCCTATGATGTCGCGGTCGATCCGTCTGACCCTCGACGATTTAACAATCCAGCAGCTGATAGAACCAGGCCCTTTGAAGGGGGCCGAAACGCCATCTGAAGGAATACGCAAAACCCAGGCTGTGGGTTAGCCCGGCTGTCGCATTTTATCTTTTGATATAATTCCGTGGCCAGTATGTAAGCACCGGAATCGGGAAATCCTCCCCCGCCGATGCGGCGAGAGAGGATTGTCTTTTTCCCGAAGGGGGTCGAGGAAGATCGCTTACGCGGCCTTGCGACGACGACGGGAAACCATACCCATCAGACCAACCAGTCCGAAACCGAAGGCAGCCATGCTGGATGCCTCGGGGATGGTTCTGATGTTGTATTGTCCGGCGTTATCGACCTCAAGATCGCTGAAGCCGTTTCCGAACATATCCACAACGGTGGTTCGGCCAGTTTCCAGCGCGTTGAAATTGCCGAGATGCAGGACGTCGATATCTCCGGGCATGAGTTCGACACCGTTCATATCCGTGAACAGGCCAGCCAGACCGCTGATCTGCATCAGCGTGACGTCGATGGTGGCGTTTTGGCCGCCCCCACCAAAGAAGTTAAGATCGCTACCGCCCGACGGGGCGACGATGTCAAACTCCGCGAGTTCCAGAACGTCACCTGTCGTCGGGTCGGCGTCCGTATCGCTATCCAGCCAAAGCTTGATGGTGCCGATATTCGGATCGAACGTAATAGTCTCATTCAGATTCAGCGTACCCGTCAGGCCGGAAAAGGTGAAGTACAGATCGCTGGGACCCATTGCTCCGCCAAGGGCAAAAATCGTCGGAAAGAAGGCGGGTAGAGGCGCGCCTGCTTCTCGATTGGTGCCGATTATGCGTAAGAAGCCGTTATCCACAAATGGATTTCCGACCGCGACGCCGCCTGAAATGGTCTGGGTAACAATCGATTCGCCGTTGAGCACGGCATTATCGATGAAGTTCAGGTCGGTCATGCCAGAGAACGAACCACCGCCGGAATGCATTACACCGTTGGCGACGGTAAGGTTGAGGTTCCAGGAATCCTCGATGCCAGCGGCGCTGGCGGACTGGATCCCAATCCCCATCACCATCGCACAAGCGGCGACAGTAGCGAGGAGGGGGGTCTTCATTTTGTGTCCAATCATGTGAACATCTCCTTGTCAAAACTAACTACGGCTCCGCTTCCGGTTTCTAGCTATGCAAGAACCGTGCCAAGCGATGCAGTTAGAATGATTTCAGAGACTTAGCAGGGGGGGTGTTAAGCTTCGTTAAGACGGTTGTAAAGAATTCCGACACCCGAGTTTTTCGATATATAGTTAATTTGGGAAAGAAAATCCCTCCCCAGCGGTCTCACTGGGGAGGGAATTTGGTCTTGTCTGTTGTTGTGTTGTCGTTTTAGGCGATCCCTTACGCAGTCTGACGACGGCGACGGGCCATACCCATCAGGCCAAGCAGACCAAAGCCAAAGGCGGCCATGCTGGACGCTTCGGGGATGGTCTTGATGTTGTACTGACCGGCATTCTGCACGGTGATGAGGCTGACGCCGTTACCCATCGGATCAATGCCCGTATTGTCGGGATTGGGGTTGAGGTTGGGGTCGAGCAGTGCATCCATGTTACCGAGATGCTGCACCTCCGGGTCGTTCATGGCGAACTCAAAGCCATTCATGTCAGTGTAGAGACCGGCAATACCCGAGGTCTGCATCAGGGTGATATCGATGGTGGCATTCTGGCCGCCGCCACCGAAGAAGTCCAGATCGCTACCACCCGACGGGGCGATAATCATGAACTCGGCGAGTTCCAGAACGTCACCCGTCGACGAACTGCTGTCTGCGTCATCTTCGATCCACAACTTGATGGTCCCTGATCCCGGCGTAAAGGCGATCGTCTCATCAAATTTCAGGGTGCCTGCCAGGGCAGTGAACTCGAAGAACACATTCATGCCGAAGCCGTTGGCGACTGGGTTGAGGTGCAACAGTGCCGGGTCGAAACCCCCGCCACCTTCCGGGTTGTTGCCGATGAGGTTCAGGTATCCCGAGTCACTGAATGACTGACCGAGCGGGTTGAAGCCGACGACAGTCTGAGTAACAGTCGACTCGCCGTCGAGAACCACATGGTCCATGCTCGTCATGTCTGTGAGGCCGACCCAACCGTGCGGGTTTGCGCCGTTGATAACCGAAAAGTTGAGATTCCAGGCATCTTCAATACCGAACGCGTTCGCCGATCCGATGCCAACCCCCATGACCATCGCGCAAGTGGCGACCGTCGTGAGGAGCGTTTTTCTAACATTGTGTCCAACCATTTTGAACGTCTCCTATGTTTCTTTAGCGAACCGCATATCCCCGCCATGCAACATAGAATGCAAGATCCGTGCCAAGCGGGTTAATTCGGCCTTTTCCGCGGGTTTCAATGGTTAACGGGAGGGCGAGTCCCTCCGGATTGTAAAATCCACCGACGGGTTAATTGGTTAATTCCGGCCAAATCCGCGATTTCTCCGAAAACGCTGTAAAATCCACCGACAGCGAAGTGTTAACGCCGGAGGCCCGTTTGGGGAGGTAATGGAAACATCGGTTAATTAGTTAATTTTTGGCGCCCAGGAAAAATCGGCCATTATCGCGATTTAGAGACGATATATTAAAGACTTAGAAGGTCTTTCGATGACCATCGCCGCGCGCCGTGCGGTTAATTGGTTAACAGGTTCACCAGCACTACAAATATTCTAACTGGGAGCCATTGCCCTAAAAAATGTTAACCCATTGGGCGACCGGTTTAATGGCAATGGACCTGTTTGGTACAGGGCGGAGAGACGGCAACGAGCCGCCCCTCCAAAGGGGCTTAGACGGAACAAAAAAAACTCCCCCTGCACCGCAGAGGGAGGTTTTTGTGGAAGTTGGAACGGTAGCTTACGCGGCTTTATACCGGCGACGGGCTGCCATTCCACCGAAGGCCAGGAGACCAAAACCGAGGGCTGCAAGGCTGCCCGGTTCCGGGGTCTGCTGCTCCAGAGTCTGGATATTGTACTGACCCGTATTCTGCAGGTGAATGGTGCTGATACCCGTGCAGATTTGTGGCGGTGCCGGGAGCGGATTATCCGGGATACAAGCCGAATTGTCGGGATTAGGGTTGAAGTTCGGATCGATCAGCGAGTCCAGGTTCCCGAGATGCAGGGTAAAGGGGCTCGGCCCGAGTGGGTTGCCGCCATTGTCTGTGTAAAGGTTGGGATCAATGCCGGAAAGCTGATTCAACGTAATATCAATCGTCGCATTGGCACCACCGCCGCCGAAGAAGTCGAGATCACTGCCGCCGGAAGGGGCAATGATGGTGAATTCGGCGAGTTCCAGAACGGCGCCAGACGCCGAGCTGCTATCGCCATCATCTTCAAGCCACAACTTGATGGTTCCTGCTCCCGGCGTGAAGGAGATAGTCGCATCCCCATTGAGGACGCCTGTCAGACCGGTGAATTCGAAGAAAAGGTTCATGCCGAAGCCGTTGGTGCCCGGATCTAGATGCAACAGCGTCGGGTCGAAGCCCCCGCCACCTTCCGGATTACGGCCGATAATGTTGAGAAAACCGCTATCGGTGAACGATTGCCCCAAAGGATTACCGCTCACCACGGTCTGGTCGACGACTGTTTCGCCATCCAACACCAGATGATCGTTCAAGGACATATCCGTCAGCCCCGTCCAACCATGTGGGTTTAAGCCATTGATCAGTGACAGGTTGAGGCTCCACGCGTCCTCGACCGACATGGCGTTCGCGGCCTGGCTGCCCATTCCAACTGCCAATACGGCCACTGTTGCGAGCAGGGTTTTCCTTAGTTTCATTCCATACATTTTGAACTCTCCTTTGTTTAACTTTTCGTTCTTTATTTTCTGCGGCTGGCGGCGTTGCGTCGACAACTGCGTCGCCGCAGTGCTTCTGATAGTCGTCACGGGGTCCGCCTGATCCCGTGACAGGCTTTTCGCGTTCAAGGTGGGGAAGGAAACAGAATCGACAGAACGACCACATGCGTCCTCTGCGCCGGGCGCGGAGGGCGTTCTGGTCGTATATTTATCTCTCTTCGTCGTCTTCATAGTCCCACCTGACAACGTTTAGTTTGTTCCCACTGGGTTCTATGCAAGAACCGTGCCAACTTTCTACTATTGTTTATTTTCAATGGGTTAGAGGGGGGTAACCCGAGGGCAAAATCGCCAACTGTAAAGAATTCCGACGGTATTTCGCCGATTCAGCGGATTCGCCCGAAAAACTGTAAAATCTACCGACGCCATTTTTATGTACTTTACTGAACAAAATGGGGCGTTGACCCGGTGATCCCCCGGAAAGCGCTGAACGATGGGGCGTAATCATCCCCTGCACGAACCGTGGCAGCCTGTTGCGATCGTTATATAGTGGGTCGGTGGGGCGTGAAGCCGCCCCAAATCAGGCGATAATGCCCTGGGTGGAGGCTTTTTCGACCGGGGCCGGCCAAAGGCGTCCGTTGTCGGTCAGAATTTCCCAGATTTCCGGGCGATCATTGTAGGTTGTCGCCAGGAGTTTATGGAGGTCACAGAAGCTGGGCTGGCGCCAGCCTTGATGCTCGATCATGGGGCCCATTTTCTCGAAATAGATGCCCAGAAACCGCAGCATCCGGAGTAAAGAGGGCTCCATGACGGCGAACAGGTGGGTGATGCCGTCGGCTTCCGCCATGGCGACAACCGACTGCATCAATCCCAACGATACGTGGGGAATGGAGCGTTGCATGTCGGATCCATCAGAGGACGAATAGCCCATTAATTTCATGTCGTTGGTGAATGACTTACGGCGGAACCCCTTCGCCACGGCAAAACGGGACAGCTCCGCCGCCCTATGGAGAGGAATTTGGCTGGCATAGGCCTCCAAAACCTCTGCTGAACAATGTCTCAGGGTCGGAAGGGGGACGGCGCTGCCATTCTGGGAGGGCATAATGAGCCGGGCCGTCCCGATCACCCGTTGGCTCGGTTCCAACATGAGTAAGCCATGTTGCGATTGAATGTCGTATTTGTCGGTCTCAATGCCGCCTGGATTGTCTGTCGCGGCTTCAAATTCATTTTCGAGGCAGTAGACAGTGTATCGAAGGCGAAAGGACTTCTCGCGCAGGTCATCCGTATTGGCGATAACCGATCTGAGGTTTTCCGTGGCGGCCTGTTTAACGTCGAACAGGTCGGCGCCGGGAGACTCCATGGTCCTACGGTGCTTGGAATTTGTTGGCAAACTACTCATCCGAGACTCTCCCGACCAATAGGACGTTGCGATAATCCCCTTATCCGCTAAGGGGAAATATGCAAGAAGCATGCCAACTTCCGGATTTTGGCCGTTAGACTTATAAGATATTGATATTGCGTGTATTTATGGAGGAGGCGGAATTGGCTGCTAATCGGCCAATTAACGGATTGTAAAATCTACCGACACCTGAATTCCTTGAAAGGAAACGGTTAATATTTCCTAAGCCATTGTTTTTAAATTGAATATCTATTTGGTCGGGAAATGTGCGGCCTTAATCTTGGTTACCAAACCGTAAAGCACGAATGGATAGAAAAAATTTATCTCAATGCAACTAACCATATGCATTGGGAAAAGACTGGGGATGGTGGGGAGATTGGGGGCCGTAAGCCCGCGAGACGGCGGCACCAAAATAACTTTCCCGCCGCGGCGGTTTAATCAACGGAGGCCTATTGGAAAAGTGACAGCCGGTCTTCAGACGCGGGAAATCGCGCCGTTGGACGTTTTCTCGGGATTCAGCGGCCAGATCCGTCCCTCATCCGTCATGACTTCCCAGACTTCAGGATGTTCATCCCAGGTTGTCGCCAGTAATTGATCGAGATCGCAGAAGCAGGGCTGGCGCCGGCCGTGATAGTCGACCACGGGACCCAGCTTTTCCCAGTGGATCCCCAGCCCGCGCAGCATTCTCAGCAGGGCGGGCTCCATGACCGCATAAATATGGGTCATCCCCCGTTTTTGGGCCATGGCGACGATGGACTGGATCAGACCGAGCGAGATATGGGGGATCAGACGGCGTGGATTATCGGAGCCCATGTTGGTGAGTCCGCCGGTAATCGTCCCCTTATCTTCCGCTCGGCGCCGAAATTCCTTGGCAATGGCGAAGCGGGAAATTTCCGCGGTTTTGGACACCGGAATTCTATCGGATAGTTCGGCCAGTATGTCTGGTGGACAGATCTGGTGAATGGGCTGGAAAAGGTCCTTGCCATTGACCTTCGGCATGATCAGACGGGTGGTGCCAACCACGGTTCCGGTTTCGCGATGAATTAGCAGGGCATGTTCCGACTGGCGGTCATATTCGTCCGTTTCCCGCTCATTGGCGTTGTCGGACGCGGATTCGTATTGGTTTTCAAGGCAGTAAACCTGGTAACGAAGGCGATAGGACCAATCCAGATGTTTATCGGACTCAGCGAGGATCACCTTGAAATAACGGTCGTAGGTACGCCTGAGGCTCTCTCCGGTGCCATCCTCCGGGGCGGAAGGGGCGGGGCGCACGGGATCCTGAACGGATTCGGCTATATTGGACGAGACACTCATAACGGCTTTAATACGTGCCATTCCGGGAATTGGACCAGCGTATAGATCCTCTCGCCGACGATGGCACTAATTTCCTCAACAGTTCAAATACTTACCAGGCCGTGCTCGGCCCAACGCATTTTCGGCTGCGCGGAAGCTGCCGGTTTCGCATATAATTCGTTAAACAATGTACTCCCTTAGGCTGAACGAACTCTAAAGACGCCCGGCCAACCGAAATCAGGGCGATGACAGATTTGCTCTATGGATTCGGTATAAATACCGAATATGTTAAATATTCCGCCAGGCGGCGTTATCGGAGGCCGTCATAGCTCTCCGGATCGAAGGCATCCACCTGAATGGTTGCCAGACGGGCGGCTTCGGCGTCGCGAAGCTGATCGCGCTCGTCGCTGGTGATCACGCCTGCCGCGATCGCCTGATCGAGACTGCCATTGAGGTCATTGCCGTTTTTCCCCTCTCGCGCGCCCTCGCGCAGTTTGTTTTTGATGGGTTGGGTTGCGACAATCTTTTGCAGCGTGGCTTCCAGCCGGCCGAGGCCTTCCTCCTGGGCCGGTGGAATAAAGATATCCGACGTGAGATGGTCGCGAAGCGGGCCGGCCTCCAGAAGGGCGCGCGCGACATTTGCGGTCAGATGATCGCTCGGGCCGCGTCGGCGTCCAGACAGGCCGAAGATCAGCCCGGTCAGGGCCATAGCCAGCGCACGGTTCGGTAAATTATCAAGGACACCGCGCAGGGCCGTGTCGATTTGCAGCAGGGCATGTTCGACACCCCACCGCATCACGGCATTGTCCCGTTCCGGCCTTCCCTCGTCATGGAACCGCTTGAGGGTCACGGAGGCGAGATACAGCCAGCTCAGCGCGTCGGCGAGACGCCCGCTGGTCATTTCCCGACGCTTCAGGCTGCCGCCATACACGGCGAGGGCGACATCCGAGACGAGCGCAAAGGCCGTGCTGCTGCGCGATAATTGCCGGAAATAGGGTGCCGTCAGATCATTGGCGGGATTCCTGATGAGCCTGCCGGCGGTGAGGCGGTCTATTAAGACACGGACGAGATTGCGGCAGGCGAAATTGACATGGCCAAAGAAGGCGCGGTCGAACCGCTTGAGATCGTTGCTGGCGACGGCTTCCACCTCGTCCCGAACGAAGGGGTGCGAGCGGATGGCGCCCTGGCCATATATGATGAGGGACCGGGTGAGGATATTGGCGCCTTCAACCGTGATGGCCACCGGGATCGCGACGTAGGCCCGGCCGAGGATGTTCTTGGGGCCCCGGCAGATGGCGGCGCCGGCCTGGATGTCCATGGCGTCATTGAGCACTGTTCGCATGCCATCGGTCAGATAGGCTTTGACGATGCCGGTGAGGACCGCCGGCTTTTCACCGGCATCGACGGCGCTACAGGTCAGTGTTCGCGCCGCATTCATCAGATAGGTCAGACCACCGATGCGGCCGATGACCTCCTCGATACCTTCGAACCGGCCGATGGGCATATTGAACTGCTCCCGGACGGTGCCGTAAGCGCCCACCACCCGCGTGGCAAGCTGGGCCGCGCCGACCGACAGGGACGGAAGCGAGATCGACCGTCCCGCTGCCAGCGCTTCCATGAGCATGCGCCAGCCCTGGCCAATGCCTTTTTCTTCGCCGATGATGACCGACAGGGGAACGAATACGTCCTTGCCGAATATGGGGCCATTCTGGAAGGGCACGCCCATGGGATCGTGCCGGTTTCCGATGTCGATTCCGGGCAGTTCCCGCGGTATCAGGGCACAGGTGATGCCGAGATCCTTCTCGCTGCCCAACAGCCCGTCCGGATCCATCAGGCGAAAAGCGAGACCGATGACGGTGGCCACAGGGGCGAGGGTGATATAGCGCTTTGTCCAGTTGAGCCGGATGCCAAGAACCTCCTCGCCGTCATAAGTCCCCCGGCACACGACACCGATGCTTGTGGTCGCCGCGGCATCGCTGCCGGCCGTCGGTTCGGTCAGGGCGAAGCAGGGAATGTCGTCGCCGCTGGCGAGGCGGGGCAGGTAATGCGCCTTTTGTTCGTCTGTGCCGTAATGCATCAGGAGTTCGCCGGGGCCCAGCGAATTGGGCACCATGACGGTGACCGCCACGGAACTGCTCCGGCTCGACAGCTTGGTCACCACCGCGGAATGGCCCAATGCCGAAAACCCAAGCCCGCCAAATTTTTCCGGGATAACCATGCCCAGAAAGCGGTGCTTTTTCATGAAGTCCCAGAGCTCCGGAGGGATGGCGCGATCCTGGGTAATACGCCAGTCATCGGCCATGGCGCACAGCTCTTCCACCGGACCGTCGAGGAAGGCCTGTTCCGCCTCGGAGAGTTTGGGAGCTGGATAATCGAGGAGTTTCTTCCAGTCCGGCGTCCCTGAAAACAGATCTCCGTCCCACCATACGGTGCCGGCTTCCAGCGCGGTACGTTCGGTGTCTCCCATCTGGGGCAGAATGCTGCTGACCCAGCGCATCAACGGCTTTGCGATAATGGCCCGGCGCAGGAATGGCAGACCAAAGAGGCCGGCGGCGATCAGCGCGGCGACCGCAACGGATATGAAAATCCAGGAACCATCAAAGCCTGGCGCCTGCCACGCCGACAGCAGAGCGGCGGCCAGCGCCACCCAGGCCCAATAGCCCTTCCCTGCATAGAGCAGGGCAATCAGGAGCGCAAAACCGAGTAATACGAATAAGAGTGCCATTAGGTGTCCTTGCGGGCCGTCTATTTGAGTGGCTAGTTCCGGAGTGGTCTGCCTGTCTTGAGCATGTGTTTGACGCGCGCAATGGTCTCGGGAAAGCGCGTCAGCCGGGTTAGTTCGCGGCGTTCCAGCCGCAACAAATCATCTTCCGTGATGGTGCGGACGATGTCGGTATCCCCACCGCTGAGGACAATGGCCAAAGCGCCGGCGACGTTGACGTCGTGGGGAGTCGCGAGACCGCGTTTGCGAAACCCGTCCACTGCCATTTCCATACCGACGCGGGCGCTGGGGCCCGGCAGCGAAAGCTCCACCGGCAGCGGCGGCTCATACCCATCCACCAGGGACAAGGCCTTGTCCCTGGCATCGGCCAGCAGGCGGTACCGGTTCATGGTGATGCCGTCCCCCGGCCGCAGGAAAAGATAATCCCGCGCCTCGGCGGCGGATTTCGCGATCTTTGCCATGCTGATGGTCTCGAATGCCTTGCTCACCACCGGCATGGGGCCCTTGGGGCGTTTGGGGTCATTCCACCAGCGGATCAGCAACTCCTTGCAGCCGCCCCAGCCCGGGATAATGCCGACGCCGACTTCGACCAGACCGGTATAGGTTTCGGCATGGGCCTGAACGGCATCGCTATGCAGCAGGATCTCGCAGCCTCCGCCCAGTGCCATTCCGGACGGCGCGCTTACAACAGGGAAGGGCGCGAATTTGAGTTCTTTGTATGTGTCCTGACCCTTGCCCACGACCCAGCTGACCAGGAACGATAAGCGTAATATGGACAGCACCAGCAGCAGACCGATATTGGCGCCAACCGAAAAATTGCTGCCTTCGTTGTAGATCACAAGCCCCTTGTACTTTCCCGGGATGATCTCGACGGCCTTGCGGGCCATCGACAGCACGCCCGGACCCAGCGCGTTCATCTTGGTATGGAACTCGAGGCAGAGGATTCCGTCACCAATATCCCACAGGCTGGCGGAGCGGTTGGACTCCACCGGTTTGCCGCGCCGTTTGATGTCCGACAGCATGATGACGCCGTCGGGCCGCGGGATGTCATGATAGGCGCCGTCGACGCCCAGATATTGTGCACTTCCCTGTTCCACCCGATAGAATTTTTTGTCGCCGGCTGTCTCCAGCAGGGGAGGAACGGCTACGCCATCGGCCTTCAGACGGCCGGCGAACCAGCTTGGTCCCAGCTTGTCGATCAGCTCAAACGGGCCGAATTTCCAGTTATAGCCGAGCCGCATGGCCTCATCGACCGCCGCGATGTCATCGGCGATCTCCGGCACCAGACTGGCTGCATAGGCCAGCGTGCGAGAGAGCACGCGCCAGCCATATTGCCCAGTGGGGTCCGGGTGTTCGACCAGCGCCCGCAGCCCCTTCTTATTGCCGGCGGCGACACTTTTAAGATCCGGCCGTATGGAGGGCCGGTAGTCGCCGGTGGCGAGATCGATGCCTTCCTTGACCCGTTTGCCGTCGTCTTTCTTGGTGAGACGGTAAAACCCGCCCTTTCCCTTGCGCCCGGTATAGCCATCCGCGATCATTTTCTTGATCAGCTCCGGCTGCCGGTAAATGGCATGAAAGGCGTCGGTCTTGGGCAGGGTGCCGGCCAGCCCGTTCAGCACGTGGGGCATGAGATCGAGCCCGACCAGATCGATCAGGCCAAACACACCGGTTTTCGGAATGCCCATGGGCCGCCCGATAATGGCGTCAGCCTCCTCGATGGTAATGCCGCTATCCATGGCTTCAATGACCGCGCATTGCAGCCAGTAGGTGCCGATGCGGTTGGCGATAAAGCCCGGCGTGTCGTTGCAATCGACGACACTCTTGCCCAGCTGCCGGTCGGCAAAGTCGGTAATGGCGGTAACGGCATTGGCGCGAGTCTTTTCGCCGGAGACGATCTCGAGCAGCCGCATATAGCGCGGCGGATTGAAGAAATGCGTGATCAGGAAATCCCGCGAAAAACTGTCCGGCATGCCCTTGGTGAGAACGCTGATGGGCAAAGTCGAGGTATTGGAGGAAACGATGGCGCCGGGTTTTCGGATCTCGTCGATTTTGCGGTAAAGGTCCTGTTTGATGTCCTGCCGCTCGATCACCGCTTCGATGATCCAGTCGCAATCGGACAGCAGCGGCAGATTGTCTTCTATATTACCCGGTGTGATCAGGCGGGCGTTTCTGGCATGCATGAAAGGGGCCGGGTCGGCTTTGAGCATTTTATTGACGGCGCCCTCCGCGATGACGTTCCGGTCGGCAGCGCCATCCGGCACGATATCGAGCAGGACGCAGGGGATCCCCGCATTGGCGACATGGGCGGCGATGCCCGCGCCCATGACACCGGCGCCGATCACCGCGACTTTTTTGACGGCCGTCATTACAGCGCTTCCAGAATGGTGGCGATACCCTGACCGCCGCCAATGCATTGCGTGGCCAGTGCGTATTTGCCGCGGGTTCGCTTCAATAGCTGGGCGGCCTTGCCGGTAATACGGGCGCCGGTCGCGCCCAGCGGATGGCCCAGCGCGATGGCACCGCCATCGATATTGACCTTGGCGGTATCGAGACCAAGCTCGGCGATGCAGGCGAGGGACTGGGAGGCAAAAGCTTCGTTGAGCTCGATAACGTCCAAATCGTCGATGGAAAGACCCGCCCGTTCCAGCGCCTTACGGGTGGCG
Organism: Rhodospirillaceae bacterium; assembly: GCA_018660305.1. Next base: position 1,567 of record JABJKO010000352.1, on the reverse strand, counting down.
CCAACCGGTCCCATGCCCATTATTTCCGGCGCGCAGCCCGATGTCGCGATGCTGCTGATCCGCGCGAGGGGCTCGATGCCTGCTTCCTTGGCGTAATCCAGGCTGCAGACCAGCACGGCGGCGGCGCCGTCTGTCAGGGGCGATGCCGTGCCCGCCGTGACGGTGCCGCCCTCATCGAAGGCCGGCTTGAGATCACCCAATCCGGCAGCGGTCGTCTCGGGGCGCAGACAGCCATCCTCCGAGACTTCGCTGATCTTGCCGTTTATGGCGACGATCTCATCCTTGAAGCGCCCGATCTCCTGGGCCTCGGCCGCCTTGCGCTGGCTTTCCACCGCGAAGGCTTCCTGCTGGGCGCGGCTGATCTGGGCCCGTTTGGCAACCACCTCCGCGGTATCGCCCATGGACATGTAGGCGGCGGGTAGGGCGGCGTAGAGGTCGGGGTTGGGAAGCGGATTGTATCCCATCATGGGAACCCGAGACATGGATTCGACACCGGCGCTAATGAACGCCTCGCCGGCATTCATGTGGATGGCGCCGGCCGCCATATGAATGGTCTCCATGGAGGATCCGCAGAACCGATTGACGGTGACGCCGGAAACGGAAATAGGCAAATTGGCCAGAAAACCCACCAGGCGCGCCAGATTAAGTCCCTGTTCGCCCTCCGGAAAGGCACAGCCAAGCTTAAGGTCTTCGATGTCCCCCGCATTGATCCCTGTTCTTTTGACAAGGGCCTTGATCACCTGGGCGGCGAGATCGTCGGGCCGAATTTCCGTCAAAGCGCCTCTTGATGCCGGGGTGAATGGAGAGCGGGCATAGCCGGCAATGACAATGTCTTTCATAGGATTTTCCTTATGCCTCATCGCGCGGTTGATCGGGGGCGGGCTGATCGGTACCCGAACTTGTCTGTTCGGCGACCAGCTCTTTCTTGGATAGTTTGCCAATCATGGTCTTGGGTAATTCGTCGCGGAACTCGATGGATGCCGGACGTTCGATGGGCGACAGCTTGTCGGTCAGGAAACGGCGCAATTCCTCTTCGGTGACCGTCGCGCCGGGCTTCAGCTTGACGAAAGCCTTGGGGCTCTGTCCGCGATAATCGTCGGGAACGCCGATAACCGTTACTTCGCCGACTTCCGGGTGCAGGTAGATGGCATCTTCGATGACGCGGGGATAGACGTTGTACCCGCTGCAGATGATGAGGTCTTTCATCCGGTCCACCAGAAACAAAAAACCGTCTTTGTCGCGGTAACCCACATCGCCGGTGTGTAGATAGCCGTCTTTCAACGTTGTGGCCGTTTCGTCGGGGCGCTCCCAATAGCCAAGCATGACCTGTGGGCCGTGCACGCAAAGCTCACCGTTCTCGCCGTCTTTGACTTCCTTATGGGGCGCCTCGAGGGACAGGAATTTGACAGCTGTTCCCGGTAGCGCACGGCCGATGGACCCATCCCGGTCACTGCCGTCCACGGGATTGACGGAGACCACGGGGGAGGCCTCGCTGAGACCGTACCCCTCGACCAGCACGCAGCCCGTCCCCTCCTCGAATTTCCGTTTGATCTCGGCGGGCAAGGGC
>JABJKO010000324.1 GCA_018660305.1 Rhodospirillaceae bacterium | reverse complement strand
TGACGTGCTTGGCCTTGCCCTGCACCCAAACGGTTTCACCACCCCCCGTCAGCGAGTTCGCCAAGGTGGCGTTGGGATCGAGGGCTTCGCGGCCCTGATCGAGCGATACCATCTCCAGATTGGTGCCGAGCCGGATTGTGCCTTCGTCCGGCGACAATTTGCCGGTCAGGAGGTTGAGGAGCGTCGTCTTGCCGGCGCCGTTGGGACCAATCAGCCCGATTCTGTCACCGCGTTGTATCCGGATCGATAAATCTTTAACGATGCAAAGCGCGCCGTAGGATTTCGAAACCGATTTGGCCTCTGCAACCAGCTTGCCCGAAATATCGGCATCGGTGACGGCCATCTTGGCATCGCCCGGGCGACTGCGTTGCGTACGACGTTCCTGTCGCAAGGCATTGAGGGCCCGCAGGCGACCCTGGTTGCGTTTTCTGCGGGCGGTCACTCCCTTATGCAGCCATTGCATTTCAACCGCGATCTTACGCTTCAGCTCATGGCGGTCGCGGTCTTCCTTTTCCAGGACCTGATCGCGCCAGGCTTCGAATTCCGCAAATCCTTTATTGAGATGCCGGGTCGTCCCGTCGCCGAGCCAGGTGGTGGCGCGGGACAGATTTTGCAGAAAACGGCGGTCATGGCTTATCAGAACCAAAGCGGACGGTATGGATTTCAACTGATCTTCGAGCCATTCGATGGCCGGAAGATCAAGATGATTGGTCGGCTCGTCCAGCAGGATGACATCCGGTTCCGGCGCCAGTACATGGGCGAGAGCGGCCCGCCGGGCCTCTCCCCCCGACAGGTGTGAAGGCGTCTCGCCGCCGGATAGGCCGAGCTGGCCGAGCAGGTAGGTGGGGCGGTGTGGATCATCCCCGGGACTCAGCGCGCTGCCGACGTAATCCTGTACGGTTGCGAAGCCTGATAAATCGGGTTCCTGCGGCAGGTAGCGCACGGTGATTCCGGGCTGCAGGAAACATTCTCCCTTATCGGGCTCGATCATGCCGGCGGCAATTTTCAGCAGGGTGGATTTACCGGAACCGTTGCGGCCCACCAGACACAGCCGTTCACCGGCTGAAACGGAAAATCCCGCGCCCTCGAGTAACGGGGTGCCGCCAAAACTCAGATGAATGTCCCGCAAGATCATAATAGGTGGTGCCATCATGCGGGGGTTTAAAGCCGTCCACGCATAAGGGCAAGATCAACATAATTCTCCGATCGCGGGGGTGACGGTCCCGGCGACAGAGGAATAGGATTTAATCTGTCGTGCTATGGATCAGTTGGACGGCGTTTTCCGCAACATTAAGGGGACTGAAGATCATGGATACAGGCGCTTTCCTGGACTCTCTCCGGGACGAAATCGTCGCCCATAATGCGATGATGCTCCACCCGCTCATGATGGGCATTTACGAGGGCAAGCTGAGCCACGACCAGGTAGCCGCGTGGGCGCGGCAGTTCTGGGTCATCCCCCATACCCATTTGATCAATAACGCCGGTAAGCTGGCTCATGCGCAACTATGGCGGGGCGGGTTTCTGCAGCAGCTTCTTGAAACGCCCTACGACACCGAATTGACCGAGCAGTTGGGCGGTGCGGTGCTCGACGAGATGGGCAAGACCGAAATATCGCCGGAAAGCCATTACGATTGCTATTTTTATCTGACCGATGCGCTCGGCATCCCCAAGGAGGAGATGGGCCGGCCCGACGATCTGTTGCCCAACAGTCTTCTGGTTATGCACGCGTGGACCAAATCCGCGTTGGAATTTTCTCTCCTGGAACTGATCGCCTCGCATAATTTTGTTAATGACCACACCAACACCATCGCCTATCCGAGGCTCTGCAAGGCCCTGAAGGAGCATTATGGTCTTAGTGATAAGGCCATTACCTGGTTCGATCTGCACGGCGAAGTGGATAAGGAACACGGCGCCATGAGCCGGCATGTGCTGGAGACCATCATCAAGACTGAAGAGGATCAAAGGGTGGCGCGCTACGCCGCCAAGTTCGGTCTCGGCATAAAGTGGGCGTTGTTCGACGGGGTCCAGAATGCCTACGTTAACAAGAGCTATCCCCTATAGGGAGCCGTTCCGGGTGGGCGAATTGAAAAAGACTGGAGATGAGAAGATGATCGATAGACGAATGCCCGTTTTGGCGGTGTTTGTGGCTTTGGCCCTGTCCTTACCAGGACATTCGGCGCGCGCCGACGCCATCGACGGTAGCTGGTGCTTAAAGGGTCGGCACCTGAACATCGAGGGTCCCAAAATGCTGACGCCGGGAGGCAGGACCATCGACGGCGAGTATGACCGTCACGGGTTTATCTACAAGGCGCCGGCTGGAGAAAAAGAAGCCGGTGCCATGGTGTATATCTCCAGCATCGACGATGATTCCATGACCTTCCGGGTCGGATCGGAGGAAGCAAAACCGCAGGTTTGGCATCGTTGCGCGGCGCCAACCAGCTGATTTGACTGATTTCCACAAGAAATTTCGGTCTTCCCCTTGGATGCAACGAGTTTTCAACATAGCCTAGCCGCGCACTGCCCAGGATGGACAGAAGGAACATGGTCGAATGACGCCGAATGAGATTGCGAGGGTTCAGGGTTACCTGCGACAGACTTTCTCCAACAACCGGCTCGCGGTAATACCGCCACCCAAACCCAGCGCGCCAATTGAAGTCCATATTGCCGGCGAATTTATTGGTGTTCTTCATCGGGATGACGACGAAGGCGAGGTTTCCTACTCCTTGCTGATTTCCATCCTCGAGGAAGATTTGCCACCGGTCAGTTCGCTGCCTTTGTAGGGCTAATACCAATGCGGAATCGTCAGGGCGTTTCAGCATTGCCATATTTGTGTTCCGCACATGCTGTAAAAGACCAGCACCGTGTCATCTCAACAGGAACAGGCGTACCAGATGCTTAGACGTGTTTTTGCAATTCTACTCTCATTTGCCATTCTTCTCCCCGCGGTCGGGATGGCGCAGACAAAAGGAATCCCGCGCATGAAAATCACAACAAATCATGGCGTCATCGTTCTCGAACTCGATGCCGAAAAGGCGCCGGAGAGCACCAAGAATTTTCAGCGCTATGTGGAAGAGGGCCATTATAACGGCACGGTCTTTCACCGGGTCATCCCCGGTTTCATGATCCAGGGTGGCGGCTTCGAGCCGGGTCTGAAGCAGAAATCTTCCGGCGATCCGATCCAGAATGAAGCCGATAACGGTCTGAAAAACGAGATCGGTACGGTCGCCATGGCGCGGACCAGCGATCCCCATTCGGCGACGGCGCAGTTTTTCATCAATACCTCGGACAATGATTTCCTCAACCACAAGAGCAAGGATTCGCAGGGCTGGGGCTACACGGTGTTCGGCAAGGTGGTGGAAGGAATCGATGTGGTCAAAAAGATCGAGGGCGTCGGCACCCACACGGTGGGACCCTATGGCGACGTCCCGGTGGAAGACGTGATCATCGAAAAAATCGAGGCGCAGTAGCGCTTTTTGCGTCAGGCGCCTCTGATTGTATCAATAATACCCGCTGGATCGCTTGGCCCGCGATCGCCGCGCCAGGCGACGTGGCCATCGGGGCGCACCAGCACGAGGTTCCGTTCATAGAGCGAGGCGATGTCCGGATCATCGATCTCCACGATTTGAAGCGGCAGGGAACGTCTGGCGGCGACTTCGACCAGCCCGGCAGCCTCGTCCCGTGATCCGCCGAAGGCGAGCAGGACAAACCCGTCGCCGAACAGGTCGAGGGTCGATTTCCCCTCCGCCACCCAGCCATGGGGTGCCCGCGAACCGGGCCGTGATGTGGGCGCATAGGTGCTGACGGAATCTTCCGGCGCCGGCGTGCCATCGGCGCAAATTACCGGAGAGGGGTCGTAGCGGACACCCAGAACGATGCCATCCGATACAAAAACCTGGGTCCGCTCGCGGATAATATCATCGCCGACCGCGCGGCGGATCCGGTCACCTTCCGGTCCCGGCTCTTCGAGCCTGGCAAGGATAGGAAGTTCGGCGACTTCCCCCATGGTGTCGGTGGCCTGCCGGACGATCCGCCGGGCGACGGGCTGGCGTTCGATCTGATAGCTGTCCAGAAGACCGGGGCCGGCCCAGCCATCCAGGGTCGCGGCAAGCTTCCATGAAAGACCCATGGC
>JABJKO010000294.1 GCA_018660305.1 Rhodospirillaceae bacterium | reverse complement strand
GTCGTATGGGCGCCCCGGCTGCGTTGCGGCGCTTGCCCGATGCGCAAGCATCGCGCTGCGCACCGCGCCTAACCGGGAAGCCCATACGCCCCATCAAATTGATTCAATTAAGCTGTATAGGGCTCTAGCCCCACGGCTCCAGCTCTGCCGCTTCCTTGCCGGCAATCTGGCCGGTAACCAGGCATTCGGCGAGATTGCCGCCGGACATGTACAGATGCCCCCAGGCGCTGCCCATCTCGCCGGCCGCGAACAACCGCGGGATGGGCTCGTCCTCCACATCGATGATGCGCTGCTTGGAATCGTGTTCCGGCCCGCCTTGTGTATTTGAGACCACCGGCCAGACCTCACCCACATAGAAGGGCGGGCGCTGGATTTTCATCATGGTGCCGGACGGGCGCCCGAAATCCTCATCGTTCTTGCTGGCACACATCTCGTTCCAGCGCGCCAGGGTCGCTTCCAGCGTCTCGGGATCAATATCCACCAGTTTCGCCAATTCGGCGATGGAGTCGGCCTTCTTGATGAGACCGGACTCGATCTCCTGCATGTTGTCCTGGCTCCAGTCATATTCCACCTCGGGGTCGTTACGGGTTGGCGCACCGACGCGATAACGCCGTCGACCCACCTCGTCGAAAATGACGTAGGACGGTATGCGCGGAAACGACTGGGTCACCGTGTCGAAATGCTCCATGGGCCGGTGCGACGTGTCCTGCGTATAGGGCGGGTTCTCGCTCATGTAGCGCTTGCCGTGCTGGTCCACGACGATCCAAGTCATCTGCACCACCGCCGTCGCCTCGCGGCCCGGAATCCAGTCGGGCAGCCGTTTCATGCGGATGGCGTAAGGATAATCGGGGTGCTGAAAACCGTAGGAGCCGTGGTAATGCCACATGTGCCACAGCCGCGCGCCAAGCTCCTGCGCCATGCGGATGCCGTCGCCGGTATTGGAATTGGTGGTCGCTGCCAGCACCGGCTTCATCTGCCAATACTGGTTCTTCATCTCCTCATTGGCCTCGAACCCGCCACACGCCAGGATAACGGCCTTGTTGGCCTTCACGGTCCGAACGCCATCGGTACGCCGCACCACGACGCCCTGCACTTCCTTTGGGCCGTTGCGGCTGGTGACAAGTTTTTCAACGGGCGCTTCCAGCCAGATATCGATGCCGCGCTGGGCAACATTGTCTTCCAGCGTCTTGAAGACGCGGGCGCCGCCCGGTGCGCCCCGCACATGGGGGTAATAGGCCGCGGGATCGAAGTTGGGGACTTCCTCGATCAGCGTCTGATAGAACGTGTCGTAACCGTCGAACGGATAGTTCGCGACTTTCTCGCGGGGACTGACCACGGCGCCGTTCACCTCGGCCAGCTTGCGCATATAGGGCTCGATCCTGGACATGCCCTCGGCCAGCGCGCGCACCACGTCATCGGGCGTGCGGTCGCCATTGGTGGTCTTGAGATACTTGAAGGCCTCATCGGCATTGTGGGCGGACCGCATGGCGCCGTAGGAACAGACCGAAATCCCGCCCGGGTTGGCCATCTTGTCCACCAGCAGCACTTTTGCGCCAAGGTCATGGGCCTCGATGGCTGCGATCCCACCGGCATAGCCGTATCCGACGACGACAATGTCGTATTCGTCGTCAAATTTTACGCTGTTATCGGACGCCATCATTTGTCTCCCGGTCACTTGGTTTCTTATTACAGAGCGCAGCTTGCCTTAGGCGCCGCAGGCTTGCAACTGCTCGACAGGAGCCAAAACGGGACCGCTAAAGAAGCCGGTTTACTCCGCAGGCTGCAGATGATGCCGTGATTCGTTGTAGCGCTCCAGCGTGTGTTCACCGGCCGTGCAAGGCGCAAATTTGGGCTCTTCACCCGCTTCCAGACAGGTAGGCAGGCATTCCACATGGGTTTCGTGCGCCTGATTGAAAAACAGGACAATGGAATGCCGGTTCTGCCCCGACCGGTTGTTCATCACCCGATGCAGGCTCGAATGGTACTTGCCGTTGGTCCAGCGCCGCACCAGATCGCCGAGATTGACGACGAACGTGCCCGGAACCGGATCCACGCGCACCCAATCCCCCGAGGCGGTTTCCACTTCCAGCCCCCCGAGGGAATCCTGCGCCAGCAATGTGATCCAGCCCCAATCCGTGTGCGCGCCGGCGCCCAGTTGATTGTACGCGGCATCATCGGGGTGCGGCGGGTACCGCAGAATACGGAGCGGCGATTTCTGGGGATCAAAGGTGGCGTCGAACTCATTAAAGGACATACCGAGGGACAGCGCGATCAGCCGTGACACATGCAGCCCAAGCCCGCGCATCGCACTGTTATAGGCCTCCAGCCCGTCGCGAAAGCCGGGGAAATCGTCGGGCCACATATTGGCTTTGTAGCCCGGCGTTCCAGGGACTCCATCCGCCGTGAAATTGAAAGATTCCTTTATGTCGCCGGGCGAGTCCTTGTCGAGACGTTGGGCTTCCCAGGGTTCATATCCGTTGGAGTAGCCCTGCTTGCACAGCGTTGATTTCCAATGGTCAGGCTGATCGAAAAACCGGTTGGACTGAGCGAATGCGCCCTCGACCAGCGCCTGGTCGACACCATGGTTGGCAACATAGAAAAATCCCGTGTCGCGGCAGGCCGCGCCGATTTCATTGGCAACCTGGGCACCGGCATCCGCGTCGTCGGCGAAACTTGCGCCAAGGTCTATGACAGGAAGATGGCTGGCCGATTTGGGTTCGGAGTAAATGATCATGCTGTTTCTCCTTCCACCGTCAGCGGAACACCCGCCGCCCGCATCGCCTTCATCTGCGACCAGGTTTCCCGAATCCACCGCCCGCAGGCCGCATTCTGCTCGATCAGGGAGAATTTTGCGTTCATCCCGTAATCGGACGTGGCGATCATCTCGGTGATCACAAAGCGCAGCGGGCTGGTCTCTTGGGTCAGATGATAGCGCAAGATAGTCCGAAAAGCTTCCTTGCAGGGTGCCAGCCGATAGGCCTCCCAGGGCGAATGCCATTCCCCCGGCCCGGGCTTCACAAAAGGATACATGATGCCGCGGGGCTGCGATCCGTCGGGGTTCACTCCCCAGACATTCCGCGGATTATCCGGCACCACCGGCCGGAACTGCGCGAAATCCACCACATCGAGCGCCAACCATTCCTCGCAGAGATTGCCGTCCTCATAGGGGTCGAGTACCACCCGCCCTGTTTCCACATCCTCCCGAACATGGGAAATTTCCTGCTGCTCCGGATTGTCGATCTTGAAGATGACGTGGCTGTAATCGATGGTCAGATGAAACGGAATCCCCCGCGCCTTCACCGCCTCAACGATGGGCGTCACCCGTTTGTATTTCTCGCTCCAGCAATCCACGTGCAACTCGAAACTCAGTGCGACTCCAACCTCGTCACCTATTTCAGCGGTTCGTAGATAAGTATCGATGATCTCATCATCGGTCAGTTCATGGCCGTCCGCCGCGTAAGTCCCGAGCATGACATTGACCATTTTGACGCCGGCCCGGGCAGCGTTTCGCATGGTTTCCGCGAGCATCTCATCGTTCAGTCCAAGCTGATGGATATAGTTCCCGGTCAGCATGGGTATCCCGGTCTTCTCCGAAGCCGCCACGCACGCACTGAGCTGGTCGGATTTGGGCAACCAGTTGATGTAATCGAAGACACCGGTTTCGCGCACCATCTCAAATCGCGTCAGGGGAGGGACTTCCACATCCTTCTGAAGAAAATTGTAGGTACAGCCCAACAGAAAATCGGTCGCCATCGGTTTCTTCCCATCGCCTCCTGCGCGGGGCAGCCCGCCCCTATGACAGCGTGGTCAACACGATCTTTCCTGTCAACGCAGGGAAGGCGCGCCCTGCGCTTGCCTCACCCGCCGCCGCCATGCCACTCTCCGCCCAACAGGATTTGGAGGAAAAAATGAGCGTTGAATCAGGGAGCAATATTGCAGGCAAGATCGCCTATGACGACCTTCGGGAATGGCTGGTCCTCGCCGACCAGCTGGGAGAGGTGGAATACGTCAAAGGCGCGAGCTGGGAAGAGGATATCGGGCTTGCCGCCGAGGCGGTGCTGCGCGAGGAAACCGGCCCCTGCGTTGTCTTCGAGGATGTCCCTGGCTGTCCCAAGGGCTTTCGCCTGCTGATGAACATGTTCGCCGGCACAAGACGCAACATGACGCTCGGATTTCCCGAACATCTCTCCAAATGGGAACTGTCCAACGCCTATCGTGAGAGTTTTCTTGTCGATCAACAAAGTATCGATCACGAAATCGTCGATGACGGTCCCATTTTCGAGAATATCCTCACCGGCGACGATATCGACGTCACCAAGTTCCCCTCGCCCGTATGGCACGAGAACGACGGCGGACGGTATATCGGCACGGGCACCTACAGCGTCACCCGCGATCCCGAGGACGACTGGCTGAATGCCGGGGCGTACCGGGCCCAGGTTCATGGACCGAAGGAAGTGGGCTTTCTTACCGCCCGTGGCCATCACGGCTATATTCACCGTGAGAAATACAAGGCCCGCGGCGAGAAAATGCCGGTCTGCATGGTGCTGGGCGGCGATCCGCTGTCATTCTATTTCGGCGGCACGGAAGCACCGCTGGGCACCTTCGAGCTGGACATGGTCGGCGGCCTGCGCGGCAAGGCAATGAAGCTCGTCGAGGGCAAGGTCACCGGGCTGCCGTTCCCGGCCAACGCGGAGGTGGTCCTGGAAGGTTATGTGGATCCCACCGAAACCATGATCGAAGGTCCGTTCGGCGAATGGACCGGGCATTATGCCGGCGGCAAGGAGCCCCGCACGGTCCTGCGGATCGAAGCGATTTATCACCGTAACGACCCGATCATCCTGGGTGTGCCGCCCATGGGCCAGGGGCCGGATGAGCTGGCGCGCTACCGTGCCGTCATGCGCTCCGCCATGCTCAAGCAGAATATCATCGATGCCGGCGTTCCGGATATCCACCAGGTCTGGTGCCACGAAACCGGCGGCTCGCGCATGCTGCATGGCGTCTCCATCAAGCAGCGTTATCCCGGTCATTCGCGCCAGGCGGGTCAGATCGCGGCGCAATGTCGGGCCGCGGCCTATGCATCGAAATATGTCATCGTGACCGATGAAGATGTGGATGTGACCAAGCTGGACCAGCTCATCTGGGCCATGATGGTCCGGACCGATCCCAAGCAGTCCATCGATTTCATTTCCAACGCCTGGGACAGCCCCGCCGATCCCATGCTGACCCCAAAGCAGCGGGAACAAGGCGACATGACACATTCCGTCGCCATCATCGATGCCTGCCGCCCGTTTCACTGGATGGACCAGTTCCCCATGTCCAACGCGCCGAGCCCGGAAGTCCTGAAAAAAGCCGAAGAAAAATTCGGCTATCTGATGGAGGGGCGGTAACAGACCGCGCCGTACCCCCGTGGTTTGTGGAGAATATCTTTTATATGGGTGTTGAACGGATCACCCCCACCCTAACCCTCCCCCCTCAAGGGGGAGGGGACAAGCATGGCACCGCGTCTAAACGGAATTTGACGGCCATCCAAATTTTATCCCCTCCCCCCTTGAGGGGGAGGGTTAGGGTGGGGGGTTGCGCGTCGTCCGGCGCGCAAATCAGACCCTCTGATATGAAATTCCATGCGCGGTCATTGCTCACCCATCGGTTAACATCATGACCGACAATCTGGCGCCCACCGGCCTGGTGCCGGACAGCTATCAGACAATCGCGCAGCAGCTTCAGGCCAACGCGGCGGCGCGCGGTGACCAACCGGCTTTAATCGCCATCGACGTCGGAAAGTCCCTGTCCTGGGATGCGCTGCACCGGTTCACCATCCGGGTCGGGCATTTGATGCGCGCCATGGGCATCAAAGCCAACGACCGGATCGGCGTGCTGGGCGACAATTCCATCGAGAATTTGATCCTCTATTACGGCATCCAGGCCTATGGCGCGACCTACTGCACCATCAACACAGAAGTGAACAGCAACCATTTGGCGGAGATGCTGCAGCGCATCAATCCCAAGGTGGTTTTCTGGCAGGAGGATCTCGACCCGACGGAGATCGGGTACGGCAGCCCCGGCACCTGGATCCATTACGGTGCTTTCGATGGCGAAGGAGATGGGTTGTTCGCCATGCTGGAGAGCATGCCATCCGAACCGGTGATCGAGCCGTTGAATGAACCGGAAGACCGCAGCGTCATCAGCTTTACCTCCGGCACGTCGGCCCAGCCCAAGGGCGTGCTCCATTGTTTTTCCAATTACTACGCCATTGCCCAGCACCAACAGGAGCGCTGGTCGATAACCCCCGATGACCGCATTCTTGAATTCCGCTCCTTCAGCTGGGCATCGGCCCATATGCTGTCCCTCAACCCGGCCCTCCTAACCGGCGCGGCGCTTATTTTCGCCAAGCATTTCTCCCGTTCGCGTTTCCTGGACTGGATCACGGAGCACAAGCCCACCATCATCGTGGCCGTACCGACTGTTGTGAATATGTTGCTGGAATCGCCGCCACAAAACGCCGCAACCACTTTCGACGGCGTCCGGTTCGTGTCCTGCAGTACCGCGCCATTAATGCCCGAACAGCACCGCCGTTTCGAAGACACCTACGGTGTCCCGCTGGTCCAGCTCTACGGCATGAGCGAGGGCGGCGTGGTGTGCGCCAACTATCCCGACACCCGCCGCATCGGCAGTGTCGGCAAGCCGGGGCTGTACCACAACATCACCATACGGGATCCCCATGGAAACGCCCTGCCCCAGGGCGAGGTTGGGGAAATCGAGACGGTCAGCGCGCAGCATGCCCAGGCCTATCTGCATGCCGGCGGTGAACTGGAACCGATCCGGGGCGGCGCGTTGAAATCGGGCGATATCGGCTATCTCGACGAGGACGGTTTTGTCATCGTCACCGGCCGGGCACGGGACGTGATCATCCGCGGCGGCGTCAATATCGCGCCGCTGGAGATCGATGCCGTGCTCACCACCCATGAAGCGGTAGCGGAAGCCGCGACCTTTGGTGTCCCCGATGCGGTCTATGGTGAGGAGGTGGCAAGCTGGGTCACCGTCAAACCGGGCCAGACGCTGACGCCGGAAGACCTCGCCAACCATTGCGGGGCGCGCCTGCCTGAAGCGAAGCGTCCCAAACATATCGAGATCGTGGGCGCGATCCCCAAAAACGACCGCGGCAAATTCGACCGCGATGCCGCCCGCGCGCAATGGGAGGCGGCCGGGCTTACGGCGGGGGAAAACGGATGACCGACAAATTTCAGAAAACCAATGAACGCAACGATGTCGACTGGGTCGCCCGGGCGCTGGCGCTGGCGCCGGTTATCGCCGCGGCGGCCGACCGAATCGAAACCGAGCGCCGGGTTCCCCCGGATATCATGTCGGCGATGCATGATGCGGAACTGTTTCGAATGTGTCTGCCACGATCGCTCGGCGGTGGAGAAGCGCCGCCACTGACCGTCATGCAGACCACCGAGGCCATCGCCGCCGCGGACGCGAGTGCGGCCTGGTGCCTGGGCCAGGGCCTGGGTTGTTCCCGTTCGGCGGCGTTTGTCGATCCTGGAGTGGCGGGGGAAATATTCGGCGCGCCCGACGCGGTACTGGCCTGGGGACCTCCGGCTGGCAGCGTAAAAGCCGTCGCGGTCGAGGGTGGCTACCGGGTTACCGGTAACTGGCGGCTGGCCAGCGGTGTGATGAATGCCACCTGGCTGGGACCGCTTTGTCCGGTTTTGGAGGCAGATGGCGAGCCGCGGTTAAATGCGGCCGGCAAGCCGGCTTATCGGGTGATGTTGCTGCCGGTATCCAGCGCAACCATTATCGACGTATGGCAGGTTCTCGGGCTCAGGGGCACCGGCAGCAACAATTTTTCTGTCAATGATTTGTTCGTGCCCGATGCCTTCACTTTCGTTCGCGATTCCGCGGCCGACCGGCGCGAGAACGGCCCGCTCTATGGCATATTGCAAACCACATTCTACGGCATGGCATTTGCCGGCGTGGCGCTTGGCATCGCACGGACCTCACTCGACGATTTCATCGATCTCGCCGCGAATAAGATGCCCACGCACGGGAGGATGGTGCTGCGCGACAATCCCGCGGTACAGCGCCAGGTTGCCCAGGCCGAGGCCAATCTCGGCGCGTCACGGTCATACCTGATCGACATGATCAGGACCGCCTGGGATTCCGGTGAGCCGCCGGACCGGTGGCCGGTCGATCAGCGCGCCCGGCTGCGTCTGGCTTGTACCCACGCGGTCATGCAGGCGCGCGACACCGTTGGCTATGTCTATCAGGCGGCTGGTTCCAGCGCCATCTTCGATAAAAATCCGTTCGAACGGCGGTTCCGCGATATCAACACGGTGGCCAACCAGGCCCAGGGACAGCCGACAAATCTGGAACAGGCGGGAATGGCGCTGCTCGGCATCGAACGGACAGGCAGCAGGATCTGAAATATTTTCCGCTCAATCGGCAGCGACGACGTTTCCCATATGCTCCAGGAACGGCACCATCAAATCGCTGCAGGCATCGCTCATTTCGGTATTGATGGAGTAGTGGTGGCGGCCCTCCAGCTCCACCAGCCGGCATGTCAGGCCGCGCTCAGCCCATGCCGTGGCGAACGCCCGTCCCTGTCGCCGGAACTCGTCGGTCTCCAGCGATCCAAACCCGACGACCAGCGGACAGCCGCCCGCGGGAATGTGATGGATCGGGCTGTTGCGCATCGCCGTATCTTCGTCGAGCCCGAGAAACCCGTTACGAAACGACAGCCGCACCGGCTCCAAATCGTACATACCGCTCACCAGCAACCCACCTTTGATGATTTCGGCCGGCAGGCGGCGCTCCGCGGCCCAGTCTGTGGTCACCATCATGCCTGCCAAATGCCCCCCGGAGGACTTGCCCGTGACGAATAGTCTCTCGGGATCGCCGCCGAAGGTTCGGGCGTTGTGCCACAGCCAGGCGATGGCGTCGCGACATTGGCCTATCAGACCATCCATGGTGATCTCGGGGATCAGGGTAAAACCGACGGAAACGAAATTGACTCCCGCGGCGTTGTACATGGCCAAGCTTTCGACGTTACTGGTCTTGCCACCACGGCTCCAGCGGCCGCCGTGGAAAAACACCACCACGGGAGACATCCCACCGCGGCCAGCCGGGTAAATATCGAGCAACTGATCCGCGCCCGGGCCATAGGCCACATCGAAAAGGCCATCGGCGGCGGCGCGCACACGGTCGCTGTCGGCCTCGGTGCGGGCGAGGAAGTCGTCGCCATCCGGCACGAAACTGCGATGCTCGTACTGCTGGTCGAGTTCTTCCTGGGTATAATCGAGATAGATTTTCGGTTCCATGTTCTCCCCGCCCCCTGACCTGTAAGAACGATATCAACGCGTGCCCTGCGTGGAAAGCCAGTCGTAGGCAACCATCGAGTTGACAAAGTCGGGGCCATCCCTACGCTTGACCCATGACTGATATGGAAGGCACTGCCTACGGCCGCACCGCCGTCACCCCTGAAGAAGATACATTTCTCACCCATGTGGGATTTGGCACGCCGGTGGGCGAATTGCTGCGGCGCTACTGGCAACCGGTGGCGGTATCCTCGGAGCTTGGCGATTTGCCCAAACGGATCAAGATCCTCGACGAGGATCTGGTGGTGTTCCGCGATGCCAGCGGTCGCGCCGGCTTGTTGGATTCACATTGCTGCCATCGCGGCGCGTCGCTGGAATATGGCCGCGTGGAACCCGAAGGGCTGCGCTGCTGCTATCATGGCTGGCTGTTCGACGCGGAAGGCCATTGCCTCGACCAGCCGTGTGAGCCGGCGGACAGCGACTACAAAGAGAAGGTAAGGCAACCCTGGTATCCGGTGCACGAATATGGCGGGCTGGTGTTCGCCTATATGGGTCCGCCCGACAGGAAACCGGCTTTCCCCACTTTTGACATTCTGGAGCGCGACGGCATCGCGCTTAACGCTTACCGCAACAATACCCGCGGCGTTGTGGCCGAGTGCAACTGGCTGCAGATCCAGGAAAATGCCGTCGATCCCATGCACACCTTCGTGCTGCATTCGACCATCAGCGGCAACCAGTTCACCCCCGCTTTCGCAACCCTGCCGGAGATCGATTTCGTCACCACGCCGATCAGCGTGCAATATATCCGCAACGCGACGCTGCCCAACGGCAATCTGTTCCATCGTATCGGCGAGGTGTTCGTCCCCAACTACCGCTCCCTGCCGTCGCAAACGCCGGAGGGCGACCAGCCGCTTAAAGAGCCGGGACGTTTCATGGGCTGGTGGGTGCCGGTGGATGACACCCACTCCATTGGATTCCACATCGAGGCGCTGCCCATCGTCGACGGCAAGGCGGAAGGGTCGGTCTGGGCCGAGGCCGTGCCGGGACTGTCCAACAGTAACATCCCACCACCGCAGACTTACGAAGACACCCAGCGCCGCCCCGGCGATCGGGAAGCCCAGACCAGCCAACGCCCCATCGCGGTGCATGCACTGGAACATCTCGCCACCTCCGACTTGGGGATCGCGCGGTTCCGCCGTCTGGTGCGTGAGGCCGCGGAAGCGGTGCAACGGGGCGAAGATCCGCCGGGGATCGTGCGGGATAGGGACAGTATCGTTATTCCCGTCGGATCCAAGAACGAGATCCTGCCGCCGGCATAGCCAATCGCCACAATGGGCCAGCACATGGACCGAAATAGCGCTTTTTCGTATCGCTGCAATGGCTGTGGCCAGTGCTGTATGAATAAGAGCATTCAGGTAAATCCCTATGAGATTGCCCGGCTGAGCCGCAATCAGGGGCTCTCAACCGGTGACTTCATCACCAGCCATATGGCCGACGACGGCCCGTTTTTGGAAAAAACCTCTGGGGGGGCCTGCGTATTTTGGGGGCAAGAGGGCTGCACGGTTCATAAAGACAGACCGCTGGTCTGTCGGTTGTATCCGCTCGGCCGCGTGGTGACACCGGATGGAGAGGAACTGTTTAGAACAGTTGAACCACATCCGGATACAAAGGGCGATTATGGTACGAACGGTAACGTTGACGGGTTTCTGAAAACGCAGGATGCCGCGATTTATGTGGAGGCGGCGGATCGGTACCACGCGCTGTTTAACGATCTCCTGGCCCTCGTTGATATTGACGACGCCTCGGGCGGCGGACCGATGGTCCAGGATTGGCTCGATTTGGATGAATTATTGAGTCACACTGAGGTTGCAGAAACAAACGATGATCTGAGGGATCGAATGATCGCTCATATAGAAATCATTCGGGCTCTCGCGGAATACATGAGAGGGGATCAGCAATCCAATGGGTAAAAACAGCACGCGAACAGGCAAAGCCGGTCTTAACCGTCGGACCGTCCTAAAGGACGGCGTCCGACTTTCCGCGCTGGTCGCAACCCTTGGCGTTTCTGTCGGCGTTGATTTTTCGTCGGTGCAGGCGGCGGACCTGAAGAAAAAAGTAATCCAGGATAAGTTCAGGCGCTCACGAGGTGTGCGCCAAAACAAACTGTCGCCGGGCGTGAGACAAGACAAAGTGTCCCCCGGTGTTCTCCAAGACAAGGTCACGCCGAGCGTGAACCAAAACAAGGTCTCGCCGGGGTCCAGGGCCATTCAGGAAAAAGCATTCCGGTCCCGGACGCTTCAGGACAAAAGTTCACGCAAAAGATAGTAGTGCTCTACCGCCGCGCGTCGGCCAGGGCCTGGGCATCGTCATAGGCGGTCTGGACGTTGAGTACGGCCTGGCGCTTTTCCACGTCGACGGCCTTCATGGCGCGGTCCAGCGCGGCGGGCAGATCCTCGGCATTGTCGACCCGTTCGCCGTAGCCGCCGGATGCCTCGACGATCTTTTCGAAATCGGGATTGGGCTCCAGCGCCGTTAGCGGCGAGCGGTTGAGGCGTGAGGCGGCTCCGTCGGGATGCATACCCAGCGTTGCCTTGCGCACCGATCCCCACATGCGGTTGTTGAGAATAATGGTGCAGACCGGCAGCTCCATGGACGCGCTCACGAAATGCGCCGGTGTGGGGTTGCCGAACATGTAGGAGCCATCGCCGGCCACGTTGAACACGCGACGCTTGCTGTCCGCCAGTTGCAGCCCCAACGCCGCACCGTTTCCCCAGCCAAGGCCGCCGGCCGGGCTGGTGCCAAAAATCGTACCGGCCTTGCGGGACCCGAGGAAACCAACGGGAAGCTGCGACTCGCTGACCAGCGCATCATCATCGTTCATCACCTGACCGATGCAATGGGCGACCCAGGGATATTCCATGGGCCCGCCGGTGGATTGCCGTTTGATGGTTGCCGCCTGATTTTCGGCAACTTCGGCACGCTGTTCAGCAACCGCCTTACGGGTCGCATCCATCCGCGCCGACGCGTTCTTTGCCTTGCCCTCCATGGCGTCGGCGATGGCCCGAACGGTTGCGCCCGGGTCGGCCGCGATGGTGAGGTCGCTGGGAAATCCGCGGATCGGGTAGTTGGCGAAAAGCGGATCGACGCCCGCCTGAATCACTTTCGCATCGGGGTTGAGCTTGTGCAGGCTGGGGATCCATGGCGTGTCGGATTCGAGGGTCAGAATGACATCGGCGCTGCCAATGCGCCCGCCCGGCTCAAACCCCACATGCAT
>JABJKO010000351.1 GCA_018660305.1 Rhodospirillaceae bacterium | reverse complement strand
CCGGACTCCCGCAAGGATACCAACACATCTTCCGGAATGGCGCCCCGCTCTCCGGTCATCAGGGCGGCGGCCACTGTTCCGGTCCGGCCCGGCAGGGCCGCATGGATCCGGGCGGTGATGGTCTGGCGCAAGGTGGCCAGGTGAACGGCAAACCCGGTCACCGCCGCCCTCTTCACGATAACCGGCGGGCGCACCGCGTACCCCACGGCTCCCAACTGCATAAAGTATGCCCGGCGGGCAAAATCGAAAGCCCCCGGTGCCGCCGGCCCCGATGGCGGATGTAATATGGCGAGCAGCCTGACCCGATCTCCCGGTCGAAAATCCCCATTGGCTCTTGCGAGCTTCACTCTGATCCTTCGCGGCGTATTTTGTGTGTCCAGACGATCGATAACCGGCCGGTCGAGCCAGATACGCACGCCGCGAGACCGCACTTCCACCCGGGCGACATGGCCGACCACCCAGACCGGCCCGATCTTACGATCGAGCACCGGTGCCTGGATAAGAGCCGTCCGGAGCTGCGCGCCGCCGAAACCGACCGCGATGAGAAACGCCATGACGCAAAGGATCAGCCCAAGAACGCGCCGGCGCAGCACAAAGCCGCCCGCCAGGGCAATCACCACAAACAGGGCTCCCGACCATACCGCCGGCTCAACCGGCAGCAGGAAATAGGACGCGATCCCCATGCCAAGAAATACCGGAATACACAGGGCCCAGCGGGCGCGTTCCGCGACAAAACAGTGTTGGATAAGGGCTGGAATATTAGTGGTAAGGTGCCAGAAACCTGACAGGGCCAACCGCGCCCTGCTGTGATCCATCCCGTGATCGCGCGTGATCCCTGCCATCCCCGATCCACGCCCTTGAAGGGCATGACTGCCCCGGTACCCTCCGTTGCTTCAGCCTATCTCGAAACCACCTCGGGATCACCCCGTAGGAATAATGTTGTCCGGTTGCTGCGCCGGCCCTGCCGATGTGCTATCCGTCGCCCCATCAAAGACAACAAATCCCATATGGCCCATGACAATCGTCACCCGCTTCGCTCCCTCGCCCACCGGCTTCCTGCATATTGGCGGCGCCCGCACAGCCCTGTTCAACTGGTTGTTCAGCCGTCATCACGGCGGGAAATACCTGCTTCGGATAGAGGATACCGACCGCAAACGCTCCACCCAGGAAGCCATCGACGCCATCATCGAGGGGTTGCGATGGCTCGGGTTGGAAGCCGATGAACCGCCGGTTTTCCAGTCGGCCAATCAGCCGCGGCACGCCGAGGCCGCACAGCGGTTGATTACCGAAGGCAAAGCCTATCATTGCTACTGTACGCCGGAAGAACTCACGGAAATGCGGGAACTGGCCAAGGCGGAAGGCCGCTCCATGCGCTATGACGGGCGCTGGCGCGACCGCGATCCCTCCGATGCTCCGGCGGGCATACCGCCTGTGGTACGGTTCAAGGCGCCGCAGGACGGCGAAACCATCATTCAGGATGCCGTCCAGGGCGAGGTAAAGGTCGATAATGGACAGCTCGACGATATGGTTCTGCTGCGGGCCGACGGCACCCCCACCTATATGCTGTCGGTGGTGGTCGACGATCATGACATGGCCATCACCCATGCCATACGCGGCGACGATCATCTGACCAACGCCTTCCGGCAGACCCAGCTGTTTCTCGCCCTTGGGTGGGAGCCGCCGGTTTACGGCCATATCCCCCTCATCCATGGGGCGGATGGCGCCAAGATGTCCAAACGACACGGCGCGCTTGGTGTCGAAGCCTACCGCGACATGGGATATTTGCCGGAAGCCCTGCTGAACTACCTGCTCCGCCTCGGCTGGAGCCATGGCGATGACGAAATCATTTCCCTGGAGCAGGCCATCGACTGGTTCGATACCAAGGATGTCAATCGCGGCGCCGCCCGGTTCGATTTCGACAAGCTGGCCTCTTTGAACAGCCACTATATCCGGGCCATGGATAATGCCCGCCTGGTAGAGCTGATCAAGCCCGACATAGAGAGCCGTCTGGCTAAAACACTGGATGCCGCTCTTACTGACCGGCTTATAAAGGGTATGGATAGCCTCAAGGAACGCATTAAAACACTAGATGAACTAATTGATAATTCACTGTTTTATGTACAGAATCGCCCTCTTGTGTTGGATGCGAAAGCTGCAAAAATGATCGACGACGAGGCTCGTGCAAGGCTCGCCCAGCTATCCACAGCCTTCGCCGATCTGCAGGATTGGTCCCAGGAAAGCCTGGATGCGGCGGTGAGGCAGGTCGCCGAAACCGACGGTGTAAAATTGGGGCAGGTCGCACAACCCTTAAGGGCCGCCTTGTGCGGATCGACCACATCCCCCGGCATATTCGAGGTCGCCGCCATATTGGGGCAGGAGGAAACTTTAGGCCGTCTTGACGATATCGTTACGCCTTGACGCCATAGATTTGATTCGACGGCATATATCCGCTATTTTCGCGGCGCCTCCAATATTAACTATGTTTTGCTCCCTCACTGCCGGCCCGGTCCGGTGCTAGAAAAGGTAATCCGTATGAGCCAAGATCCGGCAAAAGCAACGAACAGCGGTGTCACCGTCATCGATAACGTTTCAGGGAAGGAATCGACTTTTCCGTTACTGACCGGAACCGACGGCCCTCCCGTCATCGATATCCGAAGGCTTTATGCGGAAACCGGCTATTTCACCTATGATCCAGGCTTCGTCGCAACGGGTAGCTGCGAATCCAAGATCACCTATATCGACGGCGATAACGGCATTCTGCTTCACCGTGGATATCCCATCGAGCAATTGGCGGAAAACAGCGACTTT
This sequence comes from Rhodospirillaceae bacterium, assembly GCA_018660305.1. The sequence goes on along the minus strand of JABJKO010000351.1, from coordinate 9,176 downwards.
CTCGAGGTCTGCTACCTCCTCCTGAATGGCGATCTGCCCAGCGCTCAGCAAAAAACCGAATTCGACACCCAGATCACCCATCACACCATGCTGCATGAGCAGCTGATGAATTTCTACCGCGGGTTCCGCCGCGATGCCCATCCCATGGCCATCATGTGCGGAGTGGTTGGCGCTCTGTCCGCCTTCTATCATGACAGCACCGACATTACCGACCCGGTTCAACGTATGATCGCCTCTCACCGCATGATCGCGAAGATGCCGACCATTGCTGGCTGGGCCTATAAATATTCCATCGGCCAGCCCTTCATCTATCCGCAGAACGACCTCGGCTTTGCGGAAAATTTTCTGCACATGCTGTTCGCGACACCCTGTGAAAAATATAAGGTCAACCCCGTCATCGCCAAGGCGATGGATAAGATCCTCATCCTGCATGCGGATCACGAGCAAAACGCCTCCACCTCGACAGTCCGGCTTGCCGGGTCGAGCGGCGCCAATCCGTTCGCCTGTATCTCCGCAGGTATCGCAAGCCTGTGGGGACCGGCCCATGGCGGCGCCAATGAGGCCGTCCTCAATATGCTTGCCGAAGTCGGCAACACCAAGAACATCCCGGAATTCGTCAAGAAGGCCAAGGATAAGGACGATCCCTTCCGGCTGATGGGTTTTGGCCATCGGGTCTATAAGAACTTCGATCCGCGGGCCAAGATCATGCGCGAAGCATGCCATGCCGTACTGGGGGAACTGGGGATCAAGGACGAACCCCTGCTCGATCTTGCCATGGAACTGGAAAAAATTGCTTTGGAGGACGATTATTTCGTCGAGCGCAAGCTCTACCCCAATGTGGATTTCTATTCCGGCATTATCTTCCAGGCGCTGGGTATCCCGACAACCATGTTTACCGTTCTCTTTGCGGTGGCGCGCACAGTCGGCTGGATCGCGCAGTGGAACGAAATGATCGAAGACCCCAACCAGAAAATTGGTCGCCCCCGTCAGCTTTATACCGGCGAGGACACCCGCGATTACATTCCGCTCTCCAGTCGCAAATAGCGCAAAATTAGCAGTTTTCGGAAGAATAAGCGGGGTGCCTCAGGGCGCCCCGTTTTTCGTTAGGGGCCTTTCGAACGGGTCTCTGTGGCAAGGCGCAGAACCACAGCGGCGGCGGCGTCACTCGGAGTCCCGCTCGCGGGCGCCAACATGGCGATAGCGGCCGCTGACTCCACCCGTTGCTGTTGCGCCACCACCTGATCCACAAGCAGGTGCGAGACGGCCTCCGCCAGCAAGTCACCGCGACAATCCTCTTGAATAAACTCGGGAACCGCCTTCCGGTCGAGGAGCCAGTTTACCAGGTTTGCATATTTCAGAGTCATGAGGCGGCGCAGGATGAACGCGCTGATGGCATGAACACGATAGGCGATCACAGCCGGAAGAGAGGATAGCGCCAGTTCCAGAGAAACCGTACCCGATACGGCAAGCGCCGCATTGGCGGCCGCCATGGCATCGTATTTGTCACTGTCATTGTCGACAATGGTGACCGGCGCGGGCCACGTCCCCACGGGTCCGCGTATATCATCGATCAACGTGGAAACGGTCGGCACCACGATGCGCAGTGAGGGGAATTTCTCATGAAGCCGGCGGATCGCATCCGAGAAAATCGGCATGTGTATTCTTACTTCATTCCGCCGACTGCCCAGAAGAACGCAAAGAACCGGGCAATCGGCCGGAATATTGTGGTTCCGGCGAAAATGGGATCCCTCCGCGGCTTCTATCTCGCCTTCCAGAATGGGATGTCCGACGAAAGTCGTCGCGAGCCCTTCCTTCTCGAAATAGGGCGGCTCGAAGGGCAACAGCACCATGAGATGATCCAGCAGCCCCGCGATCTTTTTGGCCCTGCCAGGGCGCCATGCCCAGACACTCGGCGCCACATAATGGATCTTTCTGACCGGTGAATTGCGAAGTTTTCTAAGGACACGAAAACAAAACCCCGGCGCATCGATGGTCACGAGAACGTCCGGCTTCTGATCTTTTATGGCCCGGACGGTCCGTGACATTCTCCGAAGTATGCCGACAGCGCGTGGCAAAACTTCAACGAATCCCATCACGGTCAGATCCGCCATGGGAAACAGACTTGTCATCCCCTGCGCTTCCATGCGGGGGCCACCGATGCCGGCAAATTTAACTGTTCTGCCGGCTTGCCGCTTGATTGCCTCCATGAGACGAGCCCCTAACAGATCGCCCGACGGTTCTCCGGCAATGACAAAGACGGTAAGCGGGGCATCGGCGGGGGACGCGCCTGTCTGCTCCATGACCTAAACGCCGACAACAAAGATGTTCGCCTCGTCAGCCAGCCGGACAAACTCCTCGCGATCAAAGACCAGGGCGCCGCCCGCTTCGATGGCAATACCGCTCAGATTGCCGGCGATGGCTTTTTCAACGGTCGACCGTCCGATGGTGGGAAGATCGACACGTCTTTCCTGTTGCGGTTTGCGTGCCTTCACGAGAACACCGCCGACGCCACTGCATTGTAGAGCCGCGCATCTCTCGATGAGGCTGTCTGTGCCCTCGACACCCTCGACGCCAAGAACGACGCCCTGTTGAACCACTGCCGCCTGCCCGATGTCTAACTCGCCCAATTTCCGAACGACCGCCAAACCGCGCTCTATGTCCTGCAGCGTCTCGTCATTTGGCGTAACCCGGCCGTACGGCCCGGCAACGGAAACACAGTCGCTCAATATGCTGTCGGCGCCGACGACTTTGAAACCTTCCTCTTCCAACGCCGAGACCAAGGCGGAAAAGAAGGAATTGTCACTGGCCCAGGCACGGCCGATGCGCGCCAAGAATTTAATTCCCCACCCATCCGGGCGAATTTCCTTAAGGCTGGGGCGGCGAACGGGCCCGACAAGAACAAGCTCCTCTACCCCTTCTTCCCGGAGGCGCTTTATGGTCTTGCCACCGGCGCCAGGCCGAATCCATTCGTGAGGCACCGAGGCGACAATGTCGGCCTCCGCATGCCCTTCCAAGGCCAGCAGGAGAAAATCCCTCCCGCCTTCCTGGCAGGCATTTGCCAACCGGACGGGTAGAGTCCCTCCTCCAGCGATAATTCCGAGCTTAGGCGCTACCATGCTCCGGTCGGGGCTGACAAATGGCGCGGTTGGACTCGCCACGGATAAATTCAACGATATCCATTACCGCTTCGTTTTCCTTATACATCTCGGACACGTCATTGAGACGCTCGGACATGGATCCCTCTTCAGCAAACATCAGTCGATACGCCTTGCGAAGGCTGGCAATTTCTCCACGGGAGAAACCCCGGCGCCGGAGCCCTACAATATTGAGCCCTGCCAGGCGCGCCCTGTTTCCAATGACCGATCCGTAGGGGATGACGTCCTGTTCAACCCCGGACATACCGCCCACCATGGCATGCCGTCCAATTCTCACGAACTGGTGTACGGCGGACAGCCCGCCCAGGATGACGTAATCCTCAACGGTCACATGCCCCGCAAGGGTGGCATTATTAGCGAAGATGACGTGGTTGCCGACGTTACAATCATGGGCCACATGCGAGCCCACCATGAAAAGGCAATTATTGCCAATTTTTGTCACCATACCGCCGCCCTCGGTTCCAGGGTTCATGGTGACATGTTCGCGAATGATATTGTTGGCCCCGATCTCGAGGCGCGAGAGTTCACCTTTATATTTAAGATCCTGCGGTTGATGACCGATGGAGGCAAAGGGGTAGATATGTGAATTGGGCCCAATTGAGGTCAATCCCGCCACCACTGCATGGGAGGACAGTCGAACGCCGTCGGCCAGGCTGACATTGCCGCCGACACAGCAATAAGGACCGATGGCCACGTTGTCGCCAATGACCGCCCCGTCTTCAATGATGGCCGTGGAATGAATGTCACTCATATGCTTATCGATCCAGAATCATGGCGGAATAGGTAGCCTCGGCGACGATTGTCCCCTCCACCTTGGCTTGTGCGGTGAATTTCCAGACATTGCCCCGGCTGGTTTTTTTTGCCACATGCACATGTAATGTATCACCAGGGGTGACTGGTTTGCGGAATCTCGCGCTATCGATGGACATGAAATATACGACCTTGCCTTCAGCTTCGTGCCCCATTGAATTAACAACAACGAGACCCGCTGTCTGTGCCATGGACTCGACGATCAGGACACCGGGCATGACCGGGTGAGCCGGAAAGTGCCCCTGAAAAAAAGGTTCGTTTATTGAAACGTTCTTGATGCCGGTCGCGCTTTTCCCGACCACCAGATCAACAACGCGATCGACCATGAGCATCGGATACCTGTGCGGTATCATTTCCATGATGCGCTCGATCTCAATTGTATCGGTGATTTCGTTTTTATCGAGACTATCCATTAGCCATCGCCTTTTTTTTGCGCCAGTTTGGCAAGGAGAGAGACCTGCCGCATGAATTGTCTCGCCGGTACTGCTGGGACACCCAACATACGCACGCCGGCCGGTACGTCCTTCATAACCCCGGCCCTTCCACCAATTTGTGCGCCTTGGCCTATTGTTAAGTGGCCGGCAATCGCCACCTGACCGCCAACGGCCACAAAATCCTCCAGAACCGTGCTGCCCGCAATGCCACTCTGCGCTACAATAACGCAACACCGACCGAGACGTACGTTGTGCCCGATTTGCACCAAATTATCAATCCTGCAACCGGCGCCGATTACCGTATCCGGGCCGCTACCGCGGTCAATTGTCGTGTTGGCTCCGACCTCCACATCGTCCTCGATCACAACCCGTCCGAGTTGCGGCACGGTGAAAAATCCGTCAGATGTGGTGGCAAATCCAAAACCCGCTTCGCCGATTCTGACACCCGCATATACACGGACCCTATCCCCCATCAGGCAATAGGCAACCGAGGCATTGGCGCCGATATGGCAATCATTTCCGATCTTCACACCCGGGCCGATCACGGCATTAGGACCAATTGTGCAGCGGTGACCAATTTCGGCATTCGCTGCCACATTGGCACCGGTAGTAATGTGTGTATCTTCGGCGATATGCGCGGAAGGATGTATCGTCCCCTGCGTACCGACAGCCGGCGACACCTGACCGTCAGGATAGAAAGCGCGCGCCATCCGGGCGTAGGCCAGATAGGGGGTCTCCGACATCAGAACAGCGATGTCCGGAGGTGCCGCATCAATTCGGCTGGGATGAACCACGCAGGCCCCCGCCTTGCAAACCGAAAAAATCTCCAAATAACGGGGGTTATCGATAAAACTAAGGTCCTCTGGGCCGGCGGAATCCAGAGGACCGACGTCCCGGATCACGCGTTCGGGCCTTGCCGCGGGGCCTAGCTCAGCCCCGCCAATCTCAGCCAGCTGAGCTACTGTGAACGGCCCCTCAACCGAAAAAAATCGAGGATCCGGCATGTCCTCACTGCTTCTTTTTTCGGGAAGCGCTTTGCTTGGGCACTTTAACCGTCACCGATGGCAATCGCTTGTTTAAGCGTTTCAGGACGTCGCCGCTGATATCATATTTCGGATTGAAGTGGAGCAGGCCAGAGCGTGGAAAAATAAAATCCAGTGCCTTTTCCTTGGCGATTTCCACGCGTATCTCATGAAAGGCCCTGTGAACCTTACCCAATGCGTTTCTGCCTGCATGATCGAGAAGCCGCTGCACGGTTTGAACATCGCGCTGCAAACTGTTTACCCGCTGCTTGAATGCCTTTCGTTTCGACGCATAGGCTTCGGGAGACAGTATAGTCCGCTGCTTCTGCAAGTCCTGATCTGTTGCCCTCAACTCCTTCTCGTATTTCTTGAACTGCACCTCGTAAGATTTCTTCAATTTTTCGATTTGTGGACGGATTGTCTTGGTCGCCGCCGCCTCCCGAAGGATCATCTGAAGATTGATCACGGCGAAGCGCATCGGTTTCTGTGCCTTGCCCTGCGCAATCGCGAACTGGCCGGCCGGAAAAATGCTTACGCACAAAACCACAATGGCCAATCGAATTATGAAAGTTCTTGTTTTCATCGGTTAGAATCGCGCTCCAAAATCGAAACGCAGGAGTTCCTGATCATCAAAATCTTCCTTTAACAACGGTTTCGATATGTCGATTGCAATTGGTCCAAATGGTGATTTCCACGATATACCCACACCCACCGACGCCCGTAGCGATTTGGCGTCCGTCACGTTGCCAAGATTTGTATCCGGACTGCCCGCGCTTCCGAAATCGGTAAATGCACGTCCCTTGATGCCCAGCTCGTTGGGTAACCCAAGAGGAAATGTCAGTTGCGCCGATCCGTTATAGCTCCACGTTCCACCGATCGCATCGTCAGTCGTTATATCACGCGGGCCAACACCGAAGTTAGCAAAACCTCGCAGTGTTGTACCGCCGAGGAAGAACCGATCGATAATCCGCGTATCCTCTCCCAGACCAACGATATATCCCGCGCCGCCGGTGAGGCTCGCCACGAGCTGATCGGCGATCGGGAAAAACTGTGTCGCACGAACGCGGTTGCGAACGTATTTGACGCTGCCCCCCAGACCCGCGATATCGATATTATAGCGAGCGATCAAACCCTTGGTGGGTTCTCCCCGATTATCGCGGGTATCATAGGTAAGGCCTTGGCCAATCTCCGATTTTACGGAGGAACCTTCCTGTTCCCTGACAGCAAGTGAGGCCGTGGAAGAAATATTTTCAATCACGTCGTGACTCAGCGAATAGGCGAAGTTTTGTGAAAGCCTGTCGGAAATATTGTAACCCATCCGCAGCCCACCACCCGTCGAGGAACGCTCAAGGGAGCTCTCGCTCGATAAATCACGTGTTTTTCGAAAAAGATCCACCCCGGCACTTAGCGGACGATCAAGGAAATAGGGTTCGGTGAATTTAAGATCGACTTCGCTGGATTCACCACTGATTTGCAGCTTCAGAAGCAAATCCTGGCCCCGCCCCAGCAGATTGCGCTCACGAATACCAATATCGCCGAGGACGCCCACGCTCGACGAGAAACCCGCGCCAAAGGAGATTTCACCGGTGGATTGTTCCTGCACTTTCACATTGATGATGGTTTTATCCGGCGTAGAACCCGGTGTGTTATCGACTGAAACTTTCTCGAAGAAGCCGAGGTTTCTGATCCGCCTGCGAGCACGGCGCATTTTGGCTGTATTGAAAGCATCCCCCTCTACCAGCGATATTTCCCGTCGAATGACCGGGTCGATGGTCCGGACATTGCCGCCAATATCGATCCGCTCCACATAAACCCTCGGTCCTTCCTGGATTCGAAAGGCCACGTCAATCTTCTTCTGTTCGCGGTTTCGTTTAACCCGCGGTCTGATGTCGACAAAGGCAAACCCGAGGGTACCGACAGCGTCTGTCAGCTTTGAGATAACGTCTTCTACCAGATCGGCGTTATACCAATCGCCCTGTTTTATCTCCACGTGCTGGCTGATCTGTTTGGGACTCAGATCACGCAACGCCGCAATGACGTCTATTTTGCCAAACCTGTAGCGTTCTCCTTCTTCAATGGAGAACGTTATGAAAAAGCCCTGTCGATCCGGCGCCAATTCGGCCACAGCCGAGACGACCCGAAAATCGGCATATCCTTTGGACAGGTAAAATCGTCGCAGCAATTCCCGATCAAACGTCAAACGATCGGGATCGTAATTGTCGTCTGACGATAAGAACCTGTACCAGACGGTCTCCTTCGTGCGGACCGTTTCGCGCAGTTTGCGGTCGCTGAATTTTCGGTTGCCAACAAAATTGATGTGGCGGATCTCGGTTACGGGCCCTTCATTCACCTCAAATACCAGATCGACCCGGTTTTGCGGCAGTTGGATGACTTTTGGATCGACAGTTGCGGAAAACCGGCCATTGCGGCGGTAGATATCGATAACTCGCTGGACGTCGCTCTGAACCCGGCTGCGGGTATAGACGATCCGGGGGCGAAGTTTGATTTCATCGCGGAGCAGATCATCCGTAACGCGTTTGTTACCCTCAAAAGCTATTCTGTTGATGATCGGGTTTTCCACTACCCTGACGACAACCGCGGTTCCCTGCTGGCGGACGATGACATCGGCAAACAGTCCCGTCGCAAACAGCTTCTTCAACGCCTCGTCCATTCCCTTCGGCGAAATCGGGTCCCCTATCTTGATGGGAATGTAGGATCGTACTGTATCGGGTTCTATCCTCTGTGCCCCGTCGATCCGAATTTCGGTTGCCTTGATGACAAACCGGCTTCTCTGCGCGTAAGCAGAATCAAACGACAAAATCGGCGTGACGATTGCCACACCGAGACACAAGATCAGCAAAATACGCGGGACTAATAACACTTGGATACCGGGTTCAGGTCACAAGCTGCATAAGGTATTCCACGACGCGGAGTTGCACCAGATCATTCCAGGTAACAAACAACGTCAAACACAAGATCAAGGCCATCCCGAAATTAAGACTGTAACCCATCGTCCGCTCGCCAACCGGTCTGCCGCGAAGGGCCTCGATGCCGTAAAACACCAGATGGCCGCCGTCAAGTAGAGGAATTGGGAACAGATTAATGAGGCCCAGATTGATCGATAAAATTGCCGCGAACTGTATCACCATTACCAGGCCGGCCTGCGCCATATCGCCGGAAATCTGAGCAATTCTGACAGGCCCGCCTAATTCCTTCGCGGTCCGCTTGCCCGTAATGATCTGCCCCAGCGCATCCAGGATACTGCCCGTCATTTCCGCTGTACGGACGACGGCCTTCCAGGTGGCGGTAAATGGATCATGACGGATAAACACCATATCGCCGCCACTGCGGGATACGCCCAGCCGGCCGATTTTTTGTGTCGTCCCAAACCGGGTTTCTTCCTGCACGTCGGGAATGGCCGTCAGCACCAGCTCCTGCTGGCCCCGCCGAACGATGATCTTCAACTCCCGGCCCGGCGCCAGCAAAACCAAGTGCCGGACCTGCTCGAACCGCTGAATTTCGACGTCATCGATGCGTAAGAATACGTCGCCCGGCTTAAATCCTGCCCGCTCAGCCGCTGATCCGGGCACGATCTTGCCGATATCCGCCGGGGTATGAGGCTGGCCGAGAAAAGTAAAAAGCCCAGCAAGGATCAAAATGGCGAACAGAAAATTGGCGAGCGGTCCGGCGAAGACAATCCAGGCCCGTTGCCCCAGCGTTTTGGCATAAAAGGATACTTCTTCCTCGGCCTTCGT
>JABJKO010000049.1 GCA_018660305.1 Rhodospirillaceae bacterium | reverse complement strand
TTCCGCCACGCTCAGCTGATCGAGCATCCTGCCGCAGGAATCCGGCATGAAAGGCTGCAACAGGATGGCCACATGACGAATGGTTTCGGCCAGTACATACAGCACCGTGGCCATCTTCGCCGGATCGGTCTTGCGCAGGGCCCAGGGCGCGTCCTCATCGACGCAGCGGTTGGCCTCGCGGATCACCTTCCAGACTTCTTCCAGAATATCATGGAATGCCTGCCGTTCGGCGTGGGCGCGCAGCTTGTCACGCAGCGCCTGAGCCCCGGACAGGGCGGAATATACCGCAAGCCCGCTATCGGGCCCTTCATCGCCGGGGTCCGGGATCTTTGCGTCGCAGTTCTTGCTGATCATGGACAACACGCGCTGCGCCAGATTGCCCAGATCATTGGCGAGATCGCTGTTGATGCGGTTGATGATCTGTTCCCGCGAGAACGAGCCGTCATTACCGAACGGGACTTCCCGAAGCAGGAAATAGCGCAGTTGATCCAGTCCGAACTCATCGACCATATCCTTGGGCGAGAGCACATTGCCCAGGGATTTGGACATCTTGGCCCCTTCCACATTGAGGAAGCCATGGCCATAGACCCGCTTGGGCAGGGGAATGCCGGCGCTCATGAGGAAAGCCGGCCAGTAGACCGCGTGGAAACGCACGATATCCTTGCCGATCACATGCAGATCGGCGGGCCAGTAATCCCAGTTCTCGGCTCTTTCATCGGGAAACCCGGCGGCGGTGATGTAGTTGGTCAGCGCGTCCAGCCACACATACATGATGTGGTCGGGATCGCCGGGCACCGGCACGCCCCAATCGAACGTGGTGCGCGAGATGGAAAGGTCCCGAAGGCCCTGCTTGACGAAGTTCACCACCTCGTTGCGGCGAAAATCAGGCTGGATGAAACCGGGGTTCTTTTCGTAATAATCCAGCAACGGCTGGGTATATTCCGACAGCTTGAAAAAGTAAGACGGCTCCTCGACCCACTCGCATTCGGCACCGGATGGCGCCAGTTTTTTGCCACCCTCGCCGTCGGTCAGCTCGCCTTCATCGAAAAATGCCTCGTCGCGTGTTGAATACCAGCCGGCATAGCCGCCGAGATAGATATCGCCCGCATCGGCGATGCGCTGCCAGATGGCCTGAGAGGATGTGTAATGCGCTTCTTCGGTAGTCCGGATAAAGCGGTCAAAAGAGACATTAAGAAGCTCGTCCATCTCTTTGAAATAAGCCGATATTTCGTCGGTAAATTCCCGTGGCTCCTTGCCGGAATCCGCCGCTGACTTGGCGACCTTCTGGCCGTGCTCGTCGGTACCGGTGACGAAATAGACATCAAACCCGTCGAGGCGTTTGAAGCGTGCCATGACATCTGTGGCGATGACCTCATAAGCATGCCCGAGATGGGGCAGCCCGTTCACATAGGCGATCGCTGTGGTGATGTAATAGCGCGGTTTGTCGGTCATAAACGGTCTGTCCGGGGTTTCCCTCTCCCATAACGGCAGGGGGTTAAGTTTTCATGGCCCCCTGGAGCGCATGAAACATGGAAAGCAACGCCTGTTTTCGGTCGAGATTGAGCCTATCCGTCTGGTCTGACAGGCGGTTGATCTTCTCCCATACCTCCATCCAGCGATCAACCCCCGCCGCGCCCAGCAACCGGGCCCCGCAGCCCTGTTCTTCGGGAATTATGGGCGCCGGTTCACCCTGCCCCCGGGCGCCGGACCGGGCCAGGCGGCCGATCCACCAGGACATGAGTTCGGTCGCGGTGCGGAATTTCTCTTCTGCGCCGTTGCGCGCCAGCAAATCGCCAAAGGCGTGGATGGCCGGCACCGGCGGGCTGGGTAGATGCATCATCAGGGCAATGAGCGCGCGATAGAGGCCGAGACCGTCATCGTCGGCCAGTGACAGCGCCCGTCCCGGGCTGCCATCGGCGAGCCGGGCAATGGACAGCCGGTCCTCCGGGGAGAGCTCCGAGCGCTGCGACGCCAGCAAATCGGTGACATGGGCTTCGGACAGGCGCTTAAGGGTCAGACGGCAGCAGCGCGACCGGATGGTTGCGAGCAATCTTCCCGGTGTATGACTGACCAGCAGCAGCAGCGCCCGCGCCGGCGGCTCTTCCAGAACTTTCAGAAGCGCGTTGGCGGCATTGACGTTCAACTCGTCGACGCTATCGACCACGACAACCCGCCAGCCCCCTTCAGACGGGGTGAGCCGCATGAAATCGCCGGCCTTGCGTACATCGTCGACGGCGATGGAGCTGCGCAGCTTGTTGGTATCGGGATTGACGCTGCGCTGAAGGGTCATCAGATCCGGATGGGCACTGGCCGCAACGCGCCGGAAGACGGGATGTTCGGGATCCAGCTGCAGGCTGTCCGCCGGCGCGGCATCGCCGAACAGACCGGCCGGTTCCGCATCTCCCCCTTCGGCCAGGGCAAATCGGCCGGCACGAAAGGCGAAGGTGGCCTTGCCGATGCCCCGCGGCCCGGAAATTAGCCAGCTATGGGGCATACGGCCGGATTGCCAGGTCGCAAGAAACCGATCCTCCGCCGCCTGGTGACCAAGCAGATGGGGATTTTCCCGGGGCGACAGAGGCGCGCCGTCGTCGATGTCAGAATCGCTGTCAGTCATGGTCAGCCATGATCGGCCGGGGATCCGTTGGGTGTCATTTTCTCATCCACCAGTCGGCGGATTTCGGCCGCCACCTGGTCTATGGAAGCAGTTGCATCGATCACTGTACAGCGTTGCGGGTTCCGACGCGCAATATCCAGGAATCCCTCCCGA
>JABJKO010000166.1 GCA_018660305.1 Rhodospirillaceae bacterium | reverse complement strand
GGACGAGGGTCTGCGCTTCGCGATCCGCGAGGGCGGCCGCACGGTGGGTGCCGGCGTCGTCGCATCCATTGACGAATAATAACAACTGATCCGTAGGCAGGAAAACGAACATGGAAAGCCAGAATATCCGCATTCGCCTGAAAGCGTTCGAGCATCGCGTGCTCGATCAGGCCACATCGGAAATAGCATCGACGGCAAAACGGACCGGCGCCCGGGTGCGCGGGCCGATCCCCCTGCCGACGCGGATCGAAAAGTTCACGGTTCTGCGTTCGCCCCACATCGACAAGAAGTCGCGGGAGCAGTTCGAAATCCGCACCCACAAGCGGCTGCTCGATATTGTTGACCCCACGCCGCAAACCGTCGACGCGCTGATGAAGCTCGACCTGGCGGCCGGCGTGGACGTGGAAATCAAACTTTAGGATTGCAAGATGAAGCGTTCCGGTCTCATAGGGCAAAAACTCGGCATGACCCGAGTCTTTCTCGAAGACGGCAGCCACGTTCCGGTCACCGTAGTGCATATTGATGAATGCCAGGTGGTTGACCAGCGCACCCAGGAGCGGGATGGCTACTCGGCTGTTCAGTTGGGCGTGGGCAAGGCCAAGGTGAAGCGCGTTGGCCAGGCCATGCGCGGCCATTTCGCCAAGGCCGAGGTTGAGCCGAAGAAGCGGCTGGCCGAATTCCGGGTATCGGAAGATGCACTGATCGAGGTAGGCGCGCAGTTGAGCCCCGAGCATTTCGCCAAGGGCCAATATGTAGACGTCGCGGGCACTTCCATCGGCAAGGGCTTCGCCGGCGCCATGAAGCGTTGGGGCTTTAGTGGATTGCGGGCCTCTCACGGTGTCTCGATTTCCCATCGCTCCCATGGCTCCACGGGTCAGTGCCAGGATCCGGGCAAGGTCTTCAAGGGTAAGAAGATGGCCGGGCATATGGGCGCGGGCCGGGTCACCATGCAGAACCTGGAAGTGGTTGGTGCGGACGTGGACGAGGGTCTGCTGTTGATCAGGGGCTCGGTGCCGGGCCCGAAAAGCGGCTGGGTTCTGATCCAAGACGCGGTGAAAAAGGCGCTGCATGAAGATGCGCCGAAGCCCGCCGGTTTGATCGAACGCCCCGTCGACGAGGCGGTTGAAGAGGCCGCTTCGGAGGTCGGTGCCGCCGAGGAGGCGGCTGCCGAAGAGACCGGTACGGACGCTGCGGAAGATGTGGCGGAAGATGTGGCGGAAGATGCCGCGCCTGCCGACGGCGAGGGGAAGGAATAATTGCCATGAAGGCAAACGTAACAACCATGGACAACAAGGCCGCCGGCGATATCGAGCTGGCGGAGGAAGTCTTTGGCGTGGAACCGCGCCGGGATATCCTGCACCGCGTGGTGACCTGGCAACTGGCGAAGCGCCGGGACGGCAATCACGCCGTCAAGGAACGCAACGCGATCCGCGGTTCCGGCGCCAAGATTTGGCGCCAAAAAGGCACCGGCCGGGCGCGCCATTCGTCCAACAAGGCGCCGCAGTTTCGCGGCGGCGGCGTGGCCCATGGCCCCCGGGTCCATGATCATGTCCACAAGCTGACCAAAAAGGTCCGCGCCCTGGGCATGCGCTCTGCGCTGTCTGCCAAGCAGGCCGAGGGCAAGCTGGTTATTCTGGAGCAGGCCGCGCTGGAAGAGGCGAAGACCAAGGCCCTGACAGCGAAAATGTCGGCCTTGGGTTGGGGCGATGTCTTGATCATCGACGGCGGCGAGTTGGACCCGAATCTGGTTCGGGCGGCGGGCAATCTGGGCACGGTCCAGGTCATGGCCTCCGCCGGCGCCAATGTCTATGACATCCTGCGCCGCGACACCCTGGTGCTGACCAAAAGCGCCGTTGAAGTATTGGAGGCGCGGCTGAAATGAACCGCGAACAGATTTATACGACGGTCCTGGGCCCGGTGGTGACGGAAAAAGCCACCATGGGTTCCGAACATGGGCAGGTCACCTTCCGGGTCACCATGGACGCCACCAAGCCCCGCATCAAGCAGGCGGTGGAGGCATTGTTCTCGGTCAAGGTGAAGTCGGTCAATACCCTGCGCGTGAAGGGCAAGACCAAGCGTTTTCGCGGCGTCAAGGGGCGCCGCTCGGACTGGAAAAAGGCCATTGTGACGTTGGAAGACGGCCAGTCCATCGACGTCATGGGCGGGGTGTAAGACATGGCGTTGAAGCAATATAAACCAACCACGCCGGGCCGCCGGGGCCTGGTTCTGGTCGACCGCTCGGAATTGCATAAGGGCAAGCCGGTCAAGGCGTTGACCAAGGGTTTGACCAAAAGCGGCGGCCGCAACAACCATGGTCGCATCACGGCGAGGCGCCGGGGCGGCGGGGCCAAGCGCAGCTACCGCATGGTGGATTTCAAGCGCCGCCGGTTCGAGGCGGCGACGGTGGAGCGTCTGGAATATGATCCCAACCGCTCCGCCTTTATCGCCCTGATCAAATACGCCGACGGTGAATTGTCCTATATCCTGGCGCCGCAGCGCCTGGCGCCAGGCGACACTGTTGTCGCGGGCGAGCGGGTCGACGTGAAGCCGGGCAATGCCATGCCGCTATCCGCCATGCCGATCGGCACCATTATCCACAATGTGGAGATGAAGCCGGGCAAGGGCGGCCAGATCGCACGCTCCGCCGGCACCTATGTGCAATTGGTCGGCCGCGACCAGGGCTATGCCATTCTGCGCCTGACCTCGGGCGAGCAGCGCCTGGTGCGTTCGGAATGCATGGCCACCGTGGGCGCGGTATCGAACCCGGATAATTCCAACATCAAGCTGGCCAAGGCCGGGCGTAACCGTTGGCTGGGCAAGCGCCCCTCGGTGCGCGGCGTGGCCATGAACCCGGTCGATCATCCCCATGGCGGCGGCGAGGGCCGTACCTCGGGCGGCCGTCATCCGGTGACCCCCTGGGGCAAACCGACCAAGGGCAAGCGGACACGGTCCACGAAAAAGCCCTCCAGCAAATACATTCTGCGCCGTCGGCGCTCGAAATAGAGAGGCGGCATAGAGATGACACGTTCTGTCTGGAAAGGCCCCTTCGTCGATGGCTACCTGCTGAAAAAAGCGGAAGCCACGGCAGCCTCGGGGCGCAAGGAAGTGATCAAGATCTGGTCCCGGCGGTCGACCATTCTGCCGCAGTTCGTCGGACTAACGTTTGGCGTGCACAACGGCCAGAAGCATATTCCTGTATTGGTGAACGAAGACATGGTGGGCCACAAATTCGGCGAGTTCGCGCCGACACGGACCTACTATGGCCACGCCGCCGATAAGAAAGCACGGCGGGGTTAGGGCCATGGGCAAACAGGCAAGAGATCGGCGTCTGGCCGACAACGAAGCGGGCGCCCAGGGCCGCAACATCCGGACCTCACCGCAGAAGCTGAATTTGGTGGCGCAGGCGATCCGCGGCAAGGATGTGGAAAGCGCCATGGCCGAGTTGACTTTTTCCAAGCGCCGGGTCGCCGGTCTGGTGAAAAAGGTTCTGCAATCGGCCGTCGCCAATGCGGAAAACAATCACGACCTGGATGTTGATGCCCTTTATGTGGCGGAAGCCAGCGTCGGCAAGAACATGGTGATGAAGCGCATGCGTCCGCGCGCGCGGGGCCGCATGGCCCGCATCCTGAAACCATTCAGCGAGATACGCATCGTGGTACGCGAGCGCGAGGAGGCGAACTAATGGGTCAAAAAGTAAATCCGATCGGCCTGCGGGTCGGCATCAATCGGACCTGGGACAGCCGCTGGTACGCTAACAAGCGTGAATATGGCCCCCTGCTGCACGAAGACATCAAGATCCGACGCTTTCTGCAGAAGCGTCTGCATCAGGCCGGTATCTCGCGCATTGTCATCGAGCGGCCGGCCAAGAAGGCCCGGGTGACCATCTACACGGCCCGTCCCGGCCTGGTCATCGGCAAGAAGGGCGCGGACATCGAAAAGCTGCGCCAGGCCCTGTCGCAAATGACCGGCAGCGATGTGCATTTGAATATTGTAGAGATCCGCAAGCCGGAGATCGATGCCAAGCTGGTGGCGGAAAACATCTGTAACCAGCTCGAACGCCGCATCGCCTTCCGCCGCGCCATGAAGCGGGCCGTGCAATCGGCCATGCGCTTGGGCGCCCTGGGCATCCGCATCAACTGCGGCGGCCGTCTGGGCGGGGCCGAGATCGCGCGCACGGAATGGTATCGCGAAGGCCGCGTGCCGCTCCATACCCTGCGCGCCGATATCGATTACGGCGAGGCTACGGCCTTTACCGCTTACGGTACCTGCGGCGTGAAAGTCTGGGTCTTTAAGGGTGAGATCATGGAACATGATCCCATGGCCCAGGATAAACGTAATCAGGATACGCAGACCCAGCGCTCGTAAGGCGCTTAGGGTTAGATTTGAAAGACGAAGAGATAGGTTGATCACGTCATGTTGCAACCAAAGAGAACAAAATTCCGCAAGGCTCACAAAGGCCGTATTCACGGCAAGGCCAAGGGCGGCAATAAACTGGATTTCGGTGCCTACGGCTTGAAGGCCGTGGGACCCGCGCGGATCACCGCGCGGCAGATCGAAGCGGCCCGTCGTGCCATGACCCGGCAGATGAAACGTGCCGGCAAGCTGTGGATTCGGGTATTTCCGGATGTCCCGGTTTCGAAGAAGCCGACCGAGGTTCGCATGGGTAAGGGTAAGGGTACGCCCGAATTCTGGATCTGCCGGGTGAAGCCTGGCCGGGTTATGTTCGAGCTGGATGGCGTGCCGGTCGATGTGGCGCGCGAGGCCTGCCGCCTGGCGGCCGCCAAGTTGCCCGTGCAGACCCGGTTTGTGGCCCGCGTTGGGGAGGGCTAGTCATGAAAGCCGAAGAACTACGCGGCCAGACCAAGGATCAGTTGACCGATCAGTTGGTCGATCTGCGCAAGGAGCAGTTCAATCTGCGCTTCCAGCGGGCCAGCGGCCAATTGGAAAATACCGCCCGCGTGCGCCAGGTGCGCCGCGACATTGCCCGCATCAAGACGGTCTTGAGCCGGATGCAGGTTGAAGCACAGGCCACATTGGCCGTACAGGCCACTCAGGCCGGGGCCTAGGACCGAGGAGAACGGGATGCCAAAACGCATCATGCAGGGCGTCGTGGTCAGCGACAAAAACGACAAGACCATCGTGGTCCGGGTCGAACGGCGCTTCACCCACGCGCTGTACAAAAAGGTTATCCGGCGTTCGAAGCGGTTCCACGCTCACGACCCGGAAAACAAATTCAAAACCGGTGATCAGGTTCGCATTCAGGAATGCGCCCCGATTTCGAAGAACAAGCGATGGATCGTTCTCGCCGAAGAGACGGCGAGCTAGAACGGCAACTCTTGGGACCACAATAGGTAAACAGCCATGATCCAATCAGAAACCATGCTCGAAGTCGCCGATAATTCCGGCGCCCGACGGGTACAATGCATCAAGGTGCTTGGCGGCTCGAAGCGCAAGTACGCTTCCGTTGGCGATGTCATCGTCGTCTCCATCAAGGAGGCCATTCCCCGCGGCCGGGTGAAAAAAGGTGATATCCACCGCGCCGTCGTGGTGCGCACGGCCAAGGACATTCATCGTACGGACGGCTCCGCGATCCGCTTTGACCGCAACGCCGCCGTCCTGATCAATCCCCAGAACGAGCCCATCGGGACCCGCATTTTCGGCCCCGTGACGCGCGAACTACGGGCCAAGAGCCATATGAAAATCATTTCATTGGCGCCAGAGGTCATCTAATGGCGAAGAAATTTAAATTGAAAAAGGGCGACGATGTGGTCGTTGTCAGTGGCCGGGATAAGGGCAAGAAGGGTTCCATCCTGCGCGTTCTGCGCGATGATGACCGCGTCCTGGTCGATGGCGTCAACATGGTAAAACGGCATACCCGGCCGAGCCAGACCCAGCCGGGCGGTATTGTCGAAAAGGAAGCGCCGATCCATATCTCCAACGTCGCCTTGGCCGATCCCAAGGACGGCACGGCGACCCGGGTCGGTTACAAATTCCTCGACGACGGCCGCAAGGTTCGTTTCGCCAAGCAATCGGGGGAAGTTGTCGATGTCTGATATGCCGCGATTGAAACAGATGTATCGGGACGAGCTGCATGGCAAGTTGAAATCGGATTTTGATTTCAGCAACGACCTGCAAGTGCCGCGCCTGGACAAAATTGTCATCAACATGGGCGTTGGTGCGGGTACCGATGACCGCAAAAAGGTTGATGCCGCCTATTCGGACATGGTCAAGATCGCGGGCCAAAAGCCCGTTATCACCAATGCAAAACGCTCGGTCGCAGTGTTCAAGCTGCGCGAAGGCATGCAGATCGGTTGCAAGGTAACCTTGCGCAAGGACCGTATGTACGAATTCCTGGATCGTCTGATTACCGTGGCGATGCCGCGGATCAGGGATTTCCGGGGCGTGTCGCCGAAAAGCTTCGATGGCCGGGGCAATTATGCTCTTGGTTTGACGGAACAGCTCATCTTTCCGGAGATCAGTTACGACGAGATCGATGAAGTACGCGGCATGGATGTGGTGATCTGCACCACGGCGGCCGACGATGATCAGGGCCGGGCGCTGCTTGCCGGGTTCAACATGCCTTTTCAAAGCTGATATCCGGTAGGGATAGGAAGCGGCGAAGTTAAGGATTTTCGGTGGAAGTTTCAGTTTCGGAACTTTCGCATCACGAGGGAAACCAAGGGGTTCCATACATGGCCAAGAAAAGCGCCATTGAAAAGAACAAGGCCCGGGCCAAGATGGTCGGGAAATATCTGGCTAAGCGCAATCGTCTGAAGGCTATCGCCTCGGACAAAAGCCTGGGTCAGGAAGAGCGGTTCGCCGCCCGGTTGAAGCTGGCTCAGTTGCCGCGCAATTCCGCGCCCAACCGGGTCCGTAACCGCTGTGAATTGACGGGCCGCGCACGCGGGTACTACCGGAAATTCCAATTGTCCCGGATTGCGCTGCGCGAACTCGGTTCGCTCGGCCAGATTCCGGGCCTGACGAAATCTAGCTGGTAAGGGAGGGCGTAACGATGTCGATGACCGATCCGATCGGCGATATGCTGACGCGCATCCGCAATGGCCAGCGCGCGGGCAAGGGTTCCGTCCATTCGCCTGCCTCCCGGTTGCGGGAGAGGGTGCTGGAAGTGCTGCAGCGCGAAGGCTATATCCGCGGCTATTCCCGCACGGACTATGACCGGGGCAAGGCGGAATTGTCCATTGAGCTGAAATATTACGAAGGCGAGCCGGTGATCCAGCAGATCAAGCGGGTTTCCACGCCGGGCCGGCGGGTTTATTCCTCGGTCAAGCAGCTGCCGCGGGTGGCCAACGGCCTTGGCATTTCCATTCTGACCACGCCGCAAGGGGTGCTCTCGGATGCCGAGGCACGGGAAGCCAACGTGGGCGGCGAAGTCCTCTGTCAGGTATTCTAGGGAGCGCGAGATGTCCCGTATCGGAAACAAACCGGTGATCGTGCCCGACGGCGTGACCATTGAACTGGCTGCCCAGGCGATGACCGCCAAGGGCAAGCTGGGTGAATTATCCATGGCCGTGGTCGATCAGGTTGAATTCAGTCACGCAGACAATCAGATCGTCGTCACGCCCAAGGATCAAAGCAAGGTCTCCCGCTCTATGTGGGGCATGCAGCGCAGCTTGGCGCAGAACCTTGTGACCGGCGTATCGGAAGGTTTTGTCAAGGAACTGGAAATCCAGGGCGTCGGCTATCGCGCCGCACTTCAGGGCAAGATCCTGAAATTGCAGTTGGGCCATAGCCACGACATCGATTTTCCCATTCCCGACGGGATCAAAATTGAATGCGAGCGCCCCACGGCGATCAAGGTCATGGGTATCGATAAGCAGAAGGTCGGCCAAGTTGCCGCCGTGATACGGTCTTATCGGCCACCGGAACCCTACAAGGGCAAGGGCGTGCGCTACGTTGGCGAATATATCTTCCGCAAGGAAGGCAAGAAGAAGTAGGCGAACATGGGCAATACCAAAGAACTATTCAAACGCCGTCAGCGGCGCAACCGCACGGCACTGGCAAAGCGGAATACGGGCCGGCCTCGGCTTTCGGTGTTCCGTTCGTCCCAGCATATCTATGTTCAGGTGATCGATGATGTGGCTGGGCTAACCCTGGCTTCAGCCTCGAGCCTGGAAAAAGACCTGCGCGGGTCGCTGAAGACCGGCGCGGACAAGGAAGCGGCCGCGAAGGTCGGCGCCTTGATCGCCGAGCGCGCGAAAAGCGCCGGCATAGACGCGGTGGTGTTCGATCGCGGCGGTTATAAGTTTCACGGCCGGGTTAAGGCGTTGGCGGATGCCGCGCGCGAAGCCGGCCTGAGTTTTTAGACCTGTTTTATTAGGAAAGGCGAGGGTCCCATGGCACGTAATGATTTTGGAGACCGCGGCGACAGCGAGTTTGTCGATAAGCTGGTCCACATCAACCGGGTCGCCAAGGTGGTCAAGGGTGGCCGCCGGTTTGGTTTCGCCGCGCTGGTTGTCGTCGGCGATCAAAAGGGCCGGGTCGGGTTTGGCCACGGTAAGGCCCGCGAGGTACCCGAGGCTATTCGCAAGGCGACGGAAACCGCCAAGAAAGGCATGATCCGCGTGCCCTTGCGTGAAGGCCGCACCCTGCATCATGATATTCATGGCCGCCACGGCGCCGGCAAGGTCTTGCTGCGTGCCGCACCTCCCGGTACCGGTATCATCGCCGGCGGTCCCATGCGCGCCGTGTTCGAATGCATCGGCGTCCAGGACGTGGTGACCAAGTCGCAAGGTTCCTCGAACCCCTACAACATGGTTCGCGCCACGTTCGAGGCGTTGAAGAGCCAGGTTTCACCGCGCACGGTTGCCGCCAAGCGGGGCAAGAAGGTTGCCGATATTATCGGACGCCGCAGTCGTGGCCGCGCGGTCGAGGCCGAGGCGACCGAGGCTGAAACAGAAACGGCGGATGCCTAAGGCTGGGTGCTGTACGGGTGCTGTAAAAGCATCATTGATGCCTATATGTGACGAACACGTAACCGGGCGGTTCGGCTTGATTGAGCCAAATTGGTAGGTCAAAGTGGAAAGCAAGTGATGGCGAAAGCGAAGAAAACACTGACGGTAACCCAGATCGGAAGTCCGATCGGGCGGCCAAAATGGCAACGGGCGACCTTGGTCGGCCTTGGGCTGAACAAGATGCATCGCTCACGTGAGCTGGAGGATACCCCCTCCGTGCGCGGCATGATCAACCGGGTTCATCACCTGGTCCGCGTTGAGGAAGAGGCCTAGACCATGAAACTGAACGAATTGCGCGACAATCCAGGCGCCCGCCACCAATCCAAGCGTCTGGGCCGTGGTCCCGGTTCCGGCAAGGGCAAGACGGCCGGCCGGGGTAACAAGGGCCAGAAATCACGCTCGGGCGTGGCGATCAAAGGTTTTGAAGGTGGTCAGATGCCCCTGTACCGGCGTTTGCCGAAGCGGGGCTTCAATAATATTTTCTCCAAGAACTATCAGGTGGTCAATCTGGGTCGTTTGCAGACCGCGATTGATGCCGGCAAGTTGGATGCCGGCAAGGCCATCGGCATGGACGAACTGCTCGCGTCCGGCGTCGTGCGCCGGGCCCGCGATGGCGTGCGTCTGCTGGCCAAGGGCGAATTGAAGGCCAAGGTGGATATTACGGTGGCCGGTGCATCCGCATCGGCGATCGCGGCGGTGGAAGCGGGCGGAGGCTCCGTCACGGTGACCGTGGCGAAAGAAGTCGCCGCCGAAGCGAAAGAAGCCAAAGCGAAAGACTAGGGCCGGGGGCGCGGGAGCGCGTATTGAACAGGCGGCTTTGCTGGATAAGGCGAAGTCGCCGCGAGGACGGACAACATGGCATCAGCGGCTGAACAACTGGCGGCTAACATAAACTTTGGAGCCTTTTCCAAGGCGACGGAGTTGAAGAAACGTCTGTGGTTCACCTTGGGCGCGTTGATCGTCTATCGTATCGGTACCTATATTCCAATTCCCGGGATCGACCCGGCGGCGCTGGCGGATATTTTCGAACAGCAGCGCGGCGGTATCCTTGGGATGTTCGACGTTTTCTCGGGTGGCGCCCTGGGGCGGATGACCATCTTCGCCCTGAACATCATGCCCTACATTTCGGCCTCCATTATTATTCAGCTGCTGACCACGGTGTCACCGCATCTGGAGCAGTTGAAGAAAGAAGGCGAGCAGGGCCGCAAGAAGATCAATCAATATACCCGCTACGGCACCGTTGTTCTGACCGCGCTGCAAGCCTATGGCATCGCCGCCGGGTTGGAAGGCATGACGGCCTCTGGCGGCCAGGGCGTGGTGCTGGCCGGTGGCATGTTCTTCAAGGCCAGCACGGTGATTACCCTGGTCGGCGGCACCATCTTCCTGATGTGGCTGGGCGAACAGATCACCGCCCGGGGCGTGGGTAACGGTATCTCGCTGATCATCTTCGCGGGTATCGTGGCGCAATTGCCGTCCGCCATCGCCTCGACCCTGGAACTGGGCCGCACGGGCGCCTTGAACACCCTGTTCATCCTGTTTCTGATCATTCTGGTGATCGGGACCATCACCTTCATCGTCTTTATCGAGCGGGCCCAACGCCGCATCGTGGTGCAGTATCCGAAACGCCAGGTCGGCCAAAAGATGTTCGGCGGCGAAAGCACCCACATGCCGTTGAAGCTGAACACCGCCGGTGTGATCCCGCCGATTTTTGCCTCGTCCCTGCTGTTGCTGCCCGTCACCGTTGCCTCGTTCTCGGCCCAGGGCGGGCCGGAATGGCTGACCACGGTGACATCCCTGTTGGGACGGGGACAGCCGTTGTACCTGGCGATGTATATCGGCGGCATCGTGTTTTTCTGCTTCTTCTACACGGCGATTGTCTTCAACCCGGCCGATACGGCGGATAACCTGAAGAAATACGGCGGTTTCATCCCCGGTATCCGGCCCGGCAAGCGCACGGCTGAATATCTTGACTATGTGCTAACCCGGTTGACCGTGGTTGGCGCCGGCTATCTGGCCCTGGTCTGTCTGCTGCCGGAAATTCTCATGTCGCAATACGCAGTGCCGTTCTATTTCGGCGGCACATCGCTGTTGATCGTGGTCAGCGTGACCATGGATACGGTCAGCCAAATCCAGTCTCATCTGCTGGCCCATCAATACGAGGGTCTGATCAAGAAATCCAAACTGCGGGGACGCAATCGATGAGGGTTTGGCGATGAGGATGATCCTTTTAGGGCCCCCCGGTGCCGGCAAGGGCACCCAGGCACAGCGCCTGGTGGATGCCTATAACATCGTGCAACTGTCCACCGGTGACATGCTTCGGGCGGCCGTGGCCGCCGGAACGCCCATCGGCCAACGCGCCAAGGCGGTGATGGACGCCGGCGATCTGGTCTCGGATGATATCCTGGTCGGCATGATTTCCGACCGGGTGAACGAGGATGATTGCAAGAACGGCTTTATTCTGGACGGCTTTCCCCGCACCCTGGCCCAGGCCGAGGCGCTGGAGGATATGCTGGCGCAAAAATCCCTGACCCTGAATGCCGTGATCGAGATGAAGGTGGATGACGCCTTGCTGATCGGACGGATTACCGGGCGGTATACCTGCGCCAACTGTGGGGCCGGTTACCATGATGAAAATTTGCAGCCGAAAGTGGCCGGCATCTGCGATAATTGCGGCCGCACGGATTTCAGCCGACGCTCGGACGACAACGCCGAGGCGGTAACGACCCGGTTGCAGGCCTATCACGAACAAACGGCGCCTTTGCTGCCCTTTTATCAGGCCAAAGGCAATTTGAAGACGGTTGACGGGATGGCAGATATCGATGAAGTGACGCGGCAGATGAAAGCTGCATTGGAGCCAGGTTAAGGCATTGACTTGACGGCAAAAAAGCATTAGATCGCGGGGTTCTACATGCATTGTGAACGCCGCTTCTGTGGTTGCTCCCATGGGTGGGGCCCGGCTGGTCGGGAAACCGGTCATGTCGCGCGAATAGAGCAGGCGAATTTGGTTGGCGAATTGAGCCGACGAGACGAAGACGAGGAGAAACTGGGTGGCGCGGATAGCAGGAATTAATATTCCGACCAACAAACGGGTCGAAATTTCTTTGACCTATATTCATGGCATTGGCAGGACCAAAGCCACGGAAATCTGCGGTAAGGTTGGAATCCCCCGGGAACGCCGTGTCGCGGAACTGACCGATCAGGAGGTCATGCAGATCCGCGAAGTGATCGACCAGGACCATATGGTCGAGGGCGATTTGCGCCGCGAAGTGGCGATGAATATCAAGCGTTTGATGGATTTGGGCTGCTATCGCGGCATCCGTCACCGCAAGGGC